>DATHOB010000160.1:0-3769 GCA_035485355.1 Opitutales bacterium
GGCGATGTCCTCGCTCGAGACGCGCGTGCTGGTGTCGGCGCGGAAATTCACCCAACTGGGCGCGGGCGGCACGGAGGAAATCACCACGGCTGAACCAATACAGAAACAACCGCGCATGCTGCAAGCGCCGGAGATGCTGGGAACGATAGAAAAACTTTGAATTTTATTCTGTAATCTTAACTTTCGAATTATTGGAACATTTACTTTTCTGTCATCTATACTAGTGATATGGGATTAAATATTGAGCTTCAAGACGAGCGAGGTGGGTGCCGCGACTCCGTGGTCGACCCAAAAAATCTTTTGCACAAGTTGTTGCCCTTTGATGATATAATTTTCCCCTTGGCGGGATCGATCGATCTTTACGGCGACACAGTTTTCAACCGCTTACAAATGAAACGCTTTATTCTGGAATGGGCCGAAATATCCAAAAAAGCTCAAACAACTGAAGCACGAGATTTAGTATCCAAAATTGAAAGTCTGGCTAGTAGTTGTGCTGAACGACTGCATCTCTACTTAAAGTTTATCGGCGATTAAGCAATTGCTTTCCGACCGCAAAAAACCAAGAATATCAAGTTCTTTCCCTACTCCGCCAAGCGCCAGTCAATAATTTCCAACTGGGGGTATTGGCGGCCGTTCCAGAAATTCCAGTAGAATTTGGCGGCGAGGTCCAGGGGGGTGTTGCCGGGTGGGAGGTTGGCGGCTTTTTTCCAGGCGACGGCGGCGACGCGGCCCGAGCCAGTGGGCACCCAGCAGCGGTAGTTGTCGCCGTTGCCGAAAAGCTCGGGGACGGTCAACTGCGCGCCGCGGACGCCGAAGATGGGTTCGGGATTGGCCTCGCCGTAGGGATGGAGCAGTTCCAGCTCGGCGAGAAACTCCGCGTGCAAATCGGCGGGTTCGAGCCAGACGGCGAGTTCGAGCGCGGTGGATTCCGCCGCGAGCTTGGCGCGGGCGGTAGTAACGGAAGCGGAGAAGGCGGCGTGAAACGGGACGAGGCGCGCGGAGTCGAGCGAGATGCCCACGGCCATCGGGTGGCCGCCCCAGTGGGCGAGAAATTCCGCGCAGGGCTGCAAAACTTCGACGAGATTCAGCCCCGGCACACTGCGGCCGGAGCCTTTGGCGAGCAAGCCCTCGCGGCCGAGGACAATGCACGGGCGCGCGTACTGGCGGCACAATTTCCCCGCGACGATGCCGACGACCCCGGGGTGCCAATTCTCTCCGAATACGACGAGCGCGGGAGCATCGCGCTGGGTTTCCTCGACCATTTTTTCCGCTTCGAGTGTCACTTGTTTTTCGATTTGCTGGCGCTCGCGGTTGAGTGTGTCGAGCGTGGCGGCAGTCTGGCGGCAGAGGTCGAGCTCGGCGGTGAGCAAAAGCTCGACGGGCAGCGCGGCGTCGGCGAGGCGGCCTGAGGCGTTGATGCGCGGGCCGAGGCGGTAGGAAATATCGGCGGCGGCCAGCGCCTGGCCGGGCTGGAGCCCGCTGACGGCGAAGAGCGCGCGCAGGCCGGGGCGGGCGCACTTTTCCAGCACCTTCATGCCGTGGCGCGCGAGGATGCGGTTCTCGCCCGCGAGGGGCACGAGGTCGGCCACGGTGCCGAGCGCAACGAGGTCGAGCGCATCCGCGAGCTTGAGGGCCAGGGCGCGGGGGTCGTCTGCCGCGCGGCGCAATTTTAGAAATCCGTGGGCGAGCTTGAAGACGAGGCCGACGGTGCAAAGCTGGCTCCAAGGCGCGCCGGGGACTTCATGCACATGCGGGTTGACGAGGATGCTATCCGCCGGAAGCTCGGCCTTGGAGCGATGGTGGTCGACGATGATGACCTTGCAGCCGCGTTCGCGCAAGAGGGCGACTTCCTCGATGGCGTTGGTGCCGCAATCGAGCGCGATGAAGAGGCCGGGCACGCCATCGGCCAGCACACGCTCGATGGCGGCGCGGGAGAGGCCGTAGCCCTCTTCGAGACGGCGCGGCACGGCATAGCGGGGCTCCACCCCAAAAGCGCGTAGCACCCCGACGAGCAGGGCGGTACTGGTCACGCCGTCCACATCGTAATCGCCAAAAACGACGATGCCGCGGTTGGCGGTGACGGCCTCCTCGAGCAATTTGGCGGCGGCCTCGAGGTTGGGAATGCGAAAGGGATCTTCTATGGAACCAAGGCGCGGACGCAAATAGGCCTCGACGGCGGCGGGGTCGGACAGGCCGCGACCGGCGAGCAAGCCGGCGAGGAGCGGGCTGAGGCCGAGAGAGCGCGACAGAGAGTCGGCGACGGCGGCAGGCGGAGGTTGGCAGTTCCAGCGGAGCACAGGATTGAAACCAACCATTGGCGCAAAGTTGCGCGGAAGTCACAAGCTATAAATGGGACAATTATGAGATACGCACGCGGCATTTTCCAAATACAAATGCCCTTGCTACCCTACAGCCAACGGTTATTTTTTGGCGCAACCCCGCGATCAGTTCTCTGTCCCATGCCACCGCCCGCCCCACCCGCATTGGACGCGAAAATATTGGCCCGCTTCGAAAGTCTGGGCGACAATTGCGAATTTGGTTTTGTGCAACGGCAATGCGGCATGGAGGACGGTGGGCTGTTGCGCTGGGCGGTGTCGCCGTTGGAAAACCTGATGGCGATTTTGGAAAGTGATTTTGCCGGGTTGTATGAATTCGAAAACCTGGTTCCCTGCGCCTCGGACATGGTGACGGATAATGGCACGAAGCTGATTTTCCACAGTAAAATGCGTTCGGAGAATGGAAAATTCCTGCTGGGGGCGGATGAACGGCGGAAGATTTATGCCGAGGAAAAACAAAAGATGGATTATCTGGTCGCAAAACTGCGCAAGCGCCTGACGAACCCCGCCACTATTTTTGTTTATAAACGCGAGGCGGGAGCAAGTGACGCGCAAGCCGCGGCCTTGCACACCGCTTTGCGCCGCACCGCGACCAATAGTCTGTTGATGGTGGCCAAGGAGGCGGATCGCGAAAAATGGGGAACTATCACCGACTTGGGCAACGGATTGCTACGCGGGCATATCGACCGATTTGCGCCGTGGAGCCAGGCCGACCAGGTGTCGCTGGCGCTATGGCGTCAGTTGATCAAGCAGGCCGACCGGTTGCGACCGGATCCGAGCCGCCACGGCCTGAAAGGAATGGCCAATCTGGCCAAACGCGCGGCCAGGCGAATTTTTGCGGCGCGGTAAATGCGCGCAAAGGAAAGGATGCCACTTTCGCAACCGACCGATCGCAGCCACCCTCGCCAATTAAGACTCACTGCGGCGGGAGGAAGCGTCCCACTCGTATTTGGGGGCCATTTCGCGAGCTTCAACGTGATTGCGGTCGCCCTTGTGCCACCAGCAAAATACCGGGTTGGCGATGAAGATGGAGGAGGCCGTGCCGGTGGCAATGCCGATCATGAACACGAGTGCGAACTCGTGCACCACGCCGGTGCCGAAAACGAAGAGCGAGCACGCGGCGAGGAAAGTGGTCATGCTCGTCATGGTCGTGCGGGCAAAGGTTTTGTTCACCGCAAGGTCGAGCACCTGGACGAGTTTGAGGTGCGGGTTGAGCTTGAGCTCTTCACGCACGCGGTCGAACACGATGACGGTGTCGTTGAGCGAATAGCCGATGATCATGAGCACGGCGGCAACCATCGGCGATGTGAACTGCCCGCCGAGCAGCACATACACACCCACGGTGATCATCACGTCGTGCAAGGTGGCGACGATGGCGCCCACGGCGTAACCAACTTCGAAACGGAAGGCGACATAGATCATGACGCCGAGCA
>DATHOB010000161.1:0-4035 GCA_035485355.1 Opitutales bacterium
GCTTCCTCATTTTCACCCCGGTGATGGCCCTGGCCCAACTGGCTGCAACCCCCTTGACCCCCGGCACCAATTTCGCTCCCGCGCTGGCGGGTGCTACTGCTACTCCAGTCGCCCAAGGCGCGACTGGTTTTCCGGGCGGCATCTGGGAACTCTCCCACGAAAACGATTGGTTCATTTATAGCGACCGCGATTATACTGGCGGTTTGCGCCTGGCCTATACCACGCCCAACTACGCGAACTGGGGGCAAGTGCCGCTCGCCCCGGTGGCGTTGGGAGATTTGTTTGATAAATTTAATTTCATCAATGACCCGAACTCGGTCGTTGCTGCGGCAGTCGTCGCCACCATCCAAATTTACACCCCCAACGACACCGAAAATCCGCACCCCGACCCGACTGACCACCCCTATGCGGGTTGGACTGGAGTTGCCGCGGATTTCATCCGGCAAAATGCCGAACGCCGGGCGATTTTTGAAATCAATGCGGGCTTGGTCGGCCCGGATTCCGGGGGCGAGTCGTTGCAGAACAGCTTTCACAGCGCCATCGGCGACACGCAACCCGCCGGCTGGAATTACCAGCTTAAGAACGAACCCGTGCTGCAATTGACCTACCGGCAGGATTGGCGGCCCGCGTTTTTGACGAATTTGAGCGACCCGTCACCCAGTTCTATTAATTACGATGTGATTGGGCACGGCCTCGTCACCGTCGGCAACGGGTGGGACTATGCGGCGGCGGGTGCCGTCGGGCGATTCGGTTACCATGTGCCGATGGATTTCGGCCCGTCGCGCATGCGCCTCGGCGATGTGGACACCGAGCCTTACGCGCTGCCGAATTCAACCGCGACTTCTCCCGCGGATGTCATTTCCGCTTATGTCTGCTTTGGCGGGGAAGCCCGCGCAGTTGCGCGAGACATCACGCTCGATGGCAATACCTGGGCCAACAGCCCCAGCGTCACGCACAAACCGGTCGTTGGCGAAATTTACGGCGGCCTCGTCACCCAATATGGGCATTTCCGCGGCGCATTCCTCGTACTTTACGAGACGCCCACTTTTTATAGCCAGCCCCAAACCGGCCAATGGCGTGGCATTTTGACTTTGGGTGTGGAGTATTAAAAGGAAATCCATCCTCAATAGTTGATGATGGATTTTTCCGACTGTGCTTATAATTTAATCCAGTAGCGCAATATCCACTTATTGTCGGTGTTGTCGAAAAATTTCCCCTCGAACTTGCCGCCGAATTTTTCGATGATTTTCCGGGAGGCCGTGTTTTCCTCGTCGCAGGTTACCAGCAATTCGGGCAGTCGCAGTTTTTCCCGGATAAAGAGGAGCGCCTGCCGCACCATTTCGGTTGCGTACCCCCTTTGGCGAAAACGCGGCGCCACCGCATAACCGAAGTGGCCGCCACGGTGAAGTAATCTTTGATTGAGTTGGTGGCGCACACTCACCCGCCCCACGATTACCCCGTCTACAAATCCATAAAACATCGTATGGGGCACCCGGCCGTTTTCGAGGTTAATGCCCTTCGCATCATCCTTGAGTTTGTTGAGCAAATCCACATACGGCATTCCAGATGTCCAGATAAACGTATGCCAATGCGACGAAAGCCCTTCCCATTCCTGGAGACCCGCGAAAAAAGACTTTTCGTCGTCTTCGTCCAATTCACGCAAGATGAGTGGCTGCATTGCTAACAAAAATTAAGGGGGCATTGTATTCCCCCATACCCAACCCGCGCAAATCCCAAAATCGTCATGGCGAGACGACATTACACACTGTCTTAAGCCGCCATTGGCAGCCGGATTAGTTTTTCTGTTAGCCGTGGTGTCATATGGGTTCCGGCTTGTCGCCGCGAACACGGGTTTTTAGATTTATTTCTTGTTTATTGCGCCGCCTTGGCGCAGTGTTTCCCTTTTGGTTGCTCATGTTGCGGAGGACTTCACCCAATTCATCACGCCCAGACCAGCGGTCGGTAATACCGCCGGGGGCATGGCGACCCCGCCTGACCCGCCTGCGCGGGGTGGCCAAACTGCTGGCCAGTTATGCCGTTATGGCACTGGTCATGATGCAGGTCGGCTGCAGCTTTAAAGAGCCGCAATCCACGCTCGACCCGCACGGTTTCGTCTCCCGCCTGCAAATCGACCTTTTTTACAAAACCGTCTGGGTTTCCCTGTTCATTTTCGTGACCGTGGGCGGGGCTATGGCTTGGGCGGTGTGGCGCTACCGTGAACGCCCGGGTGACGAGGGCAAACCGATGCCCGAGCAGGGCCACGGCAACCCGCTGATTGAAATCGGCCTCATCACCGGCTCCATCGCCCTGCTGGTCATCATCGCGATTCCGACCCTCAAAGACATTTTCCTGACCGATGATCTGCCGTCGGACCAACCTTATTGGAAGACTTCGCTGCTGGGGCAATGGTTTGGCAAAGTTGGCGAGGTACCGGAAGGCACGGATAAAGAACCCCTCATCATCACCGTGCACGGCTGGCAATGGTGGTGGAGCTTTGACTACGAGCAGTTCGGCTTCAAGACGGCCAACGAATTTACCATTCCCGCGGGCAAAGTGGTGGTGTTTAAACTGCGCTCGGACAACGTCATCCACTCCTTTTGGCTGCCGAAAATCGCCGGCAAGGTGGACTTGATTCCCGGCCGCGCCAACCAGATGTGGATGATGGCTGACGATGGCATGGCCGCGACCGATGGCTATGACCACGGCCCCGTGGGCGCCGATACCTACGAAAACGGCCTCTATTACGGCCAATGCGCGCAGTATTGCGGCGAATCCCATGCTTTCATGCTGTTCCGCGCGCGCGTGGTGTCCGAGAAGGATTTTGGCCAGTGGGTGGCGGATTCCCTCAAGAAAGTACCCGCACCGGCGGCGGATGGCGATTGGGGCAAATTCCTGGCCGCGGTGAATCCGGATCCGAAGCTGGGTAAGGCTCCCGACGCGAGCATGCTGGCGACGGCGGTCGAGCGCGGCGCGGCGCTGTTTAATGGACGCGCCACCTGCGTCAAATGCCATACGATTGACCCCACGGCTGCTTCCACCGCACCCAATCTCTCGCGCGTGGCCTCACGCACCTCCCTGGCCGCTGGCTTTCTCGACAACCTCGACAATGATGGCAAGTCGATTGATCCCAAGCGCCAGGCGGAAAATTTTTATAATTGGATTACCCACCCTTACGACTACAAGCCGGGCAACTACATGTGGTATGGCCCGCTGGACAAAGGTGGCGGCCTCGCCGACATCGTGGCGGACAACAAAGCCAAAGGCACGCCCTTGACCGACCAGGACTGGCACGACATCGTCGCGTTCCTGATGACGCTCAAATAACCCCACTCCGCCTACCACCCGCGCTTGCACTCCCAGCCCAAAACGTATATTTTTTCCTAATCCGATTTTCCCTTTTATTACGCCCGCCATGTCCTCCGTCCTCGTCCAACATAAATCCGAATTGCCGCTCGGGCGCAGCGGCCTCGGCCTGTCCCGGCCCGAACGCCATACGGGCTGGAAAGACTGGCTGACCACGGTGGATCATAAGAAGATCGGCATCATGTACGGCGCGGCGGCCTGCTTCTTCTTTCTCGTAGGCGGGGTTGAGGCACTGATGATCCGCACGCAATTGATGCGTCCGGAACAGCACATCATCACCGCCCAGCTCTACAACCAGCTCTTTACAATGCATGGGACGACGATGATCTTCCTCGGCGTCATGCCCCTGTCTGCGGCGTTCTTCAATTTCGTCGTCCCCCTGCAAATCGGCGCGCGCGACGTCGCCTTCCCCCGTCTCAATGCTTTCAGTTTGTGGACGTTCTTTGCCGGCGCCTGTTTGCTCAACGCCTCCTGGCTCCTGCAATTGCTCAACATTCTCAATGTCCTCCACCCCATTGACGGGCGCACGGACATTGTCCCCGGCGGCGGCTGGTTCGGCTACGCCACCCTGACGGAAAAGCCCTATACCGGCATCGGCACGGATGTGTGGATTTTGAGCCTGCAAATACTCGGTGTCGCCTCCCTCGCCGCGGCCTTCAATTTCATCACCAC
>DATHOB010000162.1:0-3531 GCA_035485355.1 Opitutales bacterium
GGCCGGGCGGCTGGGGAAAAATTATTGCCCGGGCCGCTCGTGGGAAGCCATCGGCCACCTGCTGCTGCGCCTCGCGCCGCCACTGCGCATTGCCGACCTCGGCGCGGGCGAAGGCGTGCTCTCCCAACTCCTCGCGCGGCAGGCGGAATTTGTCTATTGCATCGATAACTCGCCCAAGATGGTCGCGTTTGGCCGCGAACTGGCGCAAAAGCACAACATCGCGAATCTGGAATACAAACTCGGCGACATTGAAGACGTGCCGCTCCCGGCGGCCAGTGTGCACCTCGCGCTATTAAGCCAGGCGCTGCACCATGCGGAGCATCCGCCCAAGGCCCTGGCCGAGGCCTTCCGCATTCTCAAGCCCGGCGGCCGTTTGCTGATTCTCGATTTGAAGGAGCACGATTTCGAAAAAGCCCACGAACTTTACGCCGACCGCTGGCTGGGCTTTGCGGAAAACTCGCTCTATCAATGGCTGCGCAAGGCGGGTTTTGTGAATGTGGAGGTCGAAATCGTCGCCCGCGAGGACAAGGAGCCGTTTTTCGAGACGTTGCTGGCGAGCGGCGTGAAGAAGTGACATTGCGCCATTAAATTCCCAGCGCGGCAATGGCCGTGCGCACCGCCGCGCAATGGGCCGCCACGCGGCGCTCCAAATCCTGCGCCGAAGGCGCTTCGAGCGTCATGCTCCGGTCGGTGTGTTTGAGCACCAGCCACAGCGACTCGGGCCACAACGGCCGCTCCTCAAAATTGGTCACCGGCCGCGTGATCAATCCGTGGGTCGCCTCCATGCCTTCGATCACCGGCGAGTGGTCCACCCCGCAAATCGGCTCGACCGCCGCGAGCACCTTCGGGCCTAGCAGCGGCTGGGCGGTGCGGTTCAATTCATACATATAGTAGCCCTGGGTTTCCCAATCCTCGTGCAGGAGGATGGATAGCACAAAACGCGGATTCGCGCCCACTTGCTCCCGTTGCAGGAACGCCCGGTGCTGTTTGGCCTCGGGCGACAGCGGTTCGCGGTAGTCGCGGTTCAAGTCCACGTTGGCGGGGTTTTCGCGCGTTTTGGCCGCGAGGCCGCCGGGGTTGAGCGCCGGGCAAATCAACCAATGGCAATGCGTGGCAAAAAACTTTTCCTTTAACAAACGCCGCAACGCCAGCGGCCCCGCCGGCTCGTCCCCGTGGATGCCCGCGGAAAGATAAATCACCGGCGCATCCGCCTTCGCCGCCGCGCGCCGCAGCGCCAGCAGCGGCCAACCCGCCGCCTCGCCAAATTTTTCGATGGCAAAGCCCGCCGCCGCCGCCGTCGGCGGCAAATCGGCGAAAAAGCGCGGGACATCCAGTGCGGGGCCGGTGTAGGGCATCGCGCCCCACCCTAAACACTCGCCGGGGATTGCGAAGCCAAAAATATTTACAGTCTGGCTTTTACCATCACCGCTTACCTTTGGCCACTTGCATGAGCTTGTCCGGTTCACTGACGGGGGGAAGGCCATCTTCCCGCCACTTTTTGAGAATCAAGCGGGTATAGCTGGCCACGGTTAGACCCAGTGCGTCTGCGCGATGTTTGATGTCTCGCTCCCAATCGCTGGGCATGCTGACACTGATGAGTTTTTTGCCTTTGCCGAGTCCGGCCATGCCAAGAGCCTACACTAGGCGTCCGTCGATGTGGCATCTCCTACTTGACTATCTATGTAGACTATGTAGAAAATGAAGGCATGGTTTCATCCCGGGATATATCGGTGGTGGTGCAGGGGCTGATTGTGAAAGGGGAGGAGCGTGCCATTACCACCCAAAAGTGTCTCGAAAATATACGTACTTATCTGCCGGGGGCTGAAATTGTTTTATCCACCTGGAAGGGGGCGGATATTGGCGGCCTGTCATTCGATGTGTTGGTTTTAAATGACGATCCGGGGCTCCAACTGCGCCCGGACGGGAAACCGTTCAATGTTAATCGGCAAATTATTTCCACCCGCGAGGGGCTGAAACGGGCGCAGCGGAAATTTGCGATTAAATTGCGGTCGGACAGTCTTATTATCAGCAAGAAATTTATCGAACAATTTGAAACCTTTAACGAGACAAAGCGTGCGCCAACGTTGTTTCACAAGCGCGTCGTAATTTGCACACTCTATTCTCGTAATCCGGCCAAGATGGATTGCCCTTTGTTATACCATCCAACGGACTGGTTTAATTTTGGGCAAAGAAGCGACTTGCTCGACTTATGGGATATACCGCTGCATGGCGGGGAATTGATTGCCGATACATGGAAAAAGTGGCGTTATGCGCCGGAGCAATGGGTCTGGATTTGTTTTTTGCGGAAGAAGGGATATAAGATCAACCTGCGCCGATCTGGGTCATTTACGCTGCTTGATTTATGGAAATCGGAATCATCCATCATCAATAATTTCGCCATTTTTCCGCCCGCATTATTGGGCGTGGAATTCTCCGCACCTAATACCGGGGATTGGCACACAGAAGCGGTCTACACTTTTGGGGAATGGAACGACCTATCCCGAACCTTGAAAACATGGCATGGTATTATTTTCCGATTAACTCATGTTGGAATCATGAACTATTGGCGTAGGGCAAAAAAATTTACCAACCACATTTTCGATGAATTTCGCCATTACCGCGTCCGAGCCATTGTGAAACTCAAGAAGATAATGGGGAAGATTTGAAATTTCGCCACGCACTGCCTTTGAACCTGCGGCGAAGGCGCGCCCATGCGCCGCCGGACGGCGGAACAAGTCAACATCTGGTAGTTTGCAATTTCCGCAAATGTTGTCAGTGTGGCGGGTTTCCGCCATGCCCCACTCCCCCGTACGCGTCCGTTTCGCCCCCAGCCCGACTGGATTTTTCCACATCGGCAGCGCCCGCACCGCGCTGTTCAACTGGCTCTACGCCCGCCACACCGGCGGCACTTTCATCCTGCGCATCGAGGACACGGACAAGGAGCGCAACACGACCGAGGCCCTGCGCGTGCTGTTTGACGGTATGCGCTGGCTCGGCCTGAATTGGGACGAAGGCCCGGAGGCCGACGACAAATACGGCCCGTATTTCCAAAGCATGCGCGGCGCGATTTACAAGGAGTATCTCGCCAAGTTGTTCGCCGCCGGGCGCGCCTATGAAAAGGACGGCGCAGTTTATTTCAAATTGCTCGGCGAGCGTTACCAGGCGTGGGACGACCACAAGCAAAAACACGTCGAGAAGGTGCGCGGGACGATTCCCGTCATCAATGACTCCGTGCGCGGCCGCGTCGAGCGCGAGGTGGACGAGGACTTTGTCATCTTCCGCGCCAATGGCGATCCGGTGTTCCATTTCGTGAATGTCGTGGACGACATCACGATGCACATCACGCACGTCATCCGCGGCGAGGACCATCTTTCCAACACGCACAAGCATCTCGCGCTGATCGAGGCGCTCGGCGCGACGCCGCCGCAGTACGCGCACATCCCGCTTATCCTGAATCCGAACGGATCGAAGATGAGCAAGCGCGACGTGGGCGCCTCGATCGCCGACTACGAGCGCGAGGGTTACCTGCCT
>DATHOB010000163.1:0-3816 GCA_035485355.1 Opitutales bacterium
CCAGGCCACTCCCCAGGGCATTGGTTACAAGTTGATGGATGAAGCCGCACGCCTGTGCAACAACGAGGGCGAATTTGCCATTATCACCGGATCGCTTTCCGCCGACAACCAGAACACCTGGAAGAAATATATTGATGAAGACATGGCCAAAAATTACCCGAATATGAAGCTCGTGGATTTCCGCGCGTCTGATGACGACAAAGCCAAGGCTCAAGCCGAAGCCTCCACCCTCATGAGCGCGCACCCGAACCTCAAGCTCATCATGGCCATCTGCACGCCTGGCGTCCCCGGCGCGGCGGAAGCCGTCAAGCAGGCGGGCAAAGTCGGCCAGGTCAAAGTCATCGGCCTCGGCTTGCCCAGCGAGAACAAGGATTACGTCGACTCCGGTGTGACCGACAGCGTCATCCTCTGGCAGACCAAGGATCTCGGCTACCTCACCGTGCAAGTGGCGGACGCCCTCGCCAAGGGTACGCTCAAGCCGGGCGACAAAACCTTCAAAGTCGGCGACAAGACCTACACGATTGACGGCGACAACGTGCTCCTCGGCGAGCCGTTCGTCTTCAACAAGAGCAACATTGACGCGGCGGGTTTCTAAAATCGTCTCTGGTTTTTCTCTGCTCACAAACGCCTTTCGAATTTCGAAAGGCGTTTGTTTTTGGATCGGTTAGGTCGCGTAGGCCGGGAAATTGCTTGTCCGCCGCGCACGGCCAAATTATCAAAGCCTAGCGAATTGCCGCCTAACCCCACGCCCCTACCCCATGAAAAATCGTCTGCTGGCCCTCACCGCCTTTTCCATTGCTCTCACTGCACATGCCCAATTGGCCGTGTCCACCAACGACGCCCACGCGGAATTGGTCAACGGCGTCAATACCGTGCCGAAAAATCCTCCATCCGACACCCTGGCGGTCATTGACCTTTCGGTTGCGCCGCCGAAATTGCGCGCGGAAATTAATGTTCCCGGCAGTGTCATCGGGCCGCCGTTCAGCGTGGCCGTCACCCCGGACGAGAGCCTCGCACTCGTCACCGCCTGCATGAAGGTTGACCCCGCCGACCCAACCAAGACGACCGAGGACAACCGGCTCTTCGTCGTAGATTTGCAATCCGCCACTCCGCGCATCATTGCCACCCTACCCACTGGCAAAGGCCCGGCGGGAATCGGCATCAACCGGCAGGGCACGCTGGCCATAATCGCCAATCGCGGCGATGGCACGCTTTCCATTTTTGCCATCCACGGCGTCAATGTCTCCGCACAAGGAAACTTCACCATCGGCAACGCCACCTCGGCGCTCGGCACCGTGGCCATCACGCCGGACGGCAAACGCGCACTGGTAACACGCGATGGCGACAACCTCGTCACGCTGCTGAACATCGACGGCAACCAAGTCACCCTCGCTGGCCGCGACGTGCGCACCGGTTTCCGCCCGTATGGGGCCGACATCACCCGCGACGGCCACTATGCCGTGGTTGCCAACGTCGGCTACGGCAATGGCGATCTCGACACTATTGCGTTGCTCGACCTGCGCGCCGATCCGGTGCGCACAGTGGATATTATGCCCACCCCACAAACCCCCGAAGGCATCAAACTTTCTCCTGACGGCACAATCTGCGCCATCGTGGTGCATGACGGCAGCAACAAAGCCAAGGACTCGCCTTTCTACCACGACCACGGGCAGTTGCTGTTGTATAAAATCACCGACGGCAAATTTGCGCCGCTTGCCCACGCTCCCATCGGTCACTGGTCGCAAGGCATTGCATTTTCCGATGACGGCAAGACCATCATTGTTGGCAACATGGTGGAGAAAAATATCCAGATTTTCTCGTGGGACGGACAAACTCTCCACGACACCGGCGGGACAATTCCCCTGCATGCGGGTTCAGCGGCGATTGCCACCGCGCAGAAATAACCCGTTTATTTTTTCGTCGGAACGGCGGCCTCGGCCTCCAGTTTTTTCAACAATTCCACCGCTTCGGGATAATAATCGTCGTTGTGCGAATATTGCACGTAGAGGCGCAATGGTTTGATTGCTTCCGCCGAGCGGTTGAGTTTCACCAACGCCTGCGCCTGAATCCAATACGCGTCGTAATTGGTTGGATTGCGGCTCAGGTAGCTGGTAGCGGCGTCGAGCGTGCCCGCCCAGTCTTCTTGCAGGCGGCAGTCCTCCATGCGCACGAGGTCGCGTGAATTTTCATTGCGAATCTGGCTGAGTATGGCGGTGATCCACTCGCGCGGATAAACTTTCGGGTCGTTAAGCGCATGGGCCAAATCGAAAACCGGCTCAATCGTCTCCATATCTGGGTGCGCCCAACTGATAACCACGTCCTTGGCCACTTCGAGGCGCGCGGCTTCGGTCGCACGTGTCAGCGCCGCCGCTTTATTAAGCACGCGCAAAGCCTTGAGGTAACCACCGAGCGCTGGCTGGATCAGAAATTCATCCTCTTTGCGCGCATCGAGCACTTTTTGCAGGTTGGCACGGTCATTGTGCTGGAGGTAAAAGTCCAGGACGAGCCGCAGTTTGTATGGATCGAAAGTCGGCGCATCGAACGGGCCGAAGTCAGCAGCCGGGTCCGTGGGCTGGCCGGAGCGCCACTTCATCAATGTGTCATAATACTGAATGAATCCGGCGGCTTTGGGAAAGGCCGGTAAACGGGCCGGAGCCAAATCCACCCAACCTTGTTTGGCGACTTCGGGATTATCGAAGTCAACCGTGGTGGTGAAAAAACACGCGGCGATAAAACGATCTTCGTCCCGGGTGGCTAATTTTTGCGCGGTCTCAAAAAGTTTCATCCGCGTTGCGCTATCCGCGGCGCTAAAGCTCAGTGTCTCCGCGTAGTCCATGAACACCTGCAAAGGATGGGTGCCATAGGAAAGATGGTTGACGATATAATAATACAACCCTTGGTGGACTTCGTCTTGGGTCAGCAACGAAAGATTCGGCTCCAAGGTGTCGTTCAAGCTGCTCCACACCGCGGGCAATTGCGGGGGAGCTGCACCCACTGGTTGTGCATCCAGAATAATCTGCCGCAAAGCCTCCGAGATCGGAAAAATCGCCTTGTAAGTGTCCAGCATCGGGCCGGCGGTTTGGCTCAGCTCAAGGTAATCTTGCGCGGCCACCCCCACCAGCTTGGCCTGACCCAATTGGGTGAAGTCGGCTTGCGCGATATCGACCGCACCCAAGCTGGCCAAAGTATTGAGAATGCGCCCCATCAAGAGCATCGTTGCATGGCGGACCGCTGGGAGTGCGATGACTTTCTGCGCAAATCCCTGTTGAGCTTCCACCGTCAATGGCTGGGTGAGATAATCATCCCAAAGTTGGAAGTCCGCACTGTCATCGGTCGCGGTCTGGCTGCCGGTGGGCATGAGCGTCAAAAACTCCTCCGCAGCCACCCGCTGGCCCGCAAAAAACAGATGGTTTTCCGTCTGCGTCCACGCCAAATAGCGCATGTCCGTCGGCATTTCCGGCCGCGTGATAAATGCCTTGGCGGCATCCATCAATGCCCGATTATTGGAAAACATTTCCGGATACCCCATCCAGGCCGATTCCAGGGAAACCACGCGGACGGAAATGGACGAGTCCTTGTCGAGCGCGCGGTTGAAATCGCGGGCGACTTCGACCGCCGGTACATCCACCGTGCTCAAGGGGCCGGCCTGCGGTTTGGAAATCGTGTAGGAATACCATGGCAGCGCGTGATCCTGCCACCAAATGGTCAACCCCGCTTCCAGCCCCGCGCCTTGCAATGCGCGTTCGCGAAGGCTATCGAGCGCAGATTGCAAGGCCACACGATTGTTGGAGTTGGGGTCGTTCGGATTGGATGGCT
>DATHOB010000164.1:0-4137 GCA_035485355.1 Opitutales bacterium
AATCACATCGAGAATGCCGATTTTCTCGTGGGCGAAGCCGAGCGGATATTCGCCGACGCCCAATTCCCCGCCGCAGAAACCGCGGCGGTTATCGACCCCCCGCGCGCAGGGTGTGACGAGGTGTTCTTGCGCCAGCTCATCGCCTATGGCCCCGCCCGGGTCATTTATGTTTCGTGCGACCCCGCCACCCAGGCCCGCGACCTCAAAATTCTCTGCGCGGGCGGCTACCGCCTCGACCACGCCCAGCCGTTCGACCTCTTTCCGCAAACCCGCCACATTGAATGCGTGGCCACTCTGGTTAAGGCTGACTGAGCGTGCTTAAATAAAGCTCCTCCACTTTTTTCCGCGCCCACGGGGTGCGGCGCAGGAATTGCAGGCTCGATTTGATACTCGGGTTATATTGGAAGCACCGGATGTCAATTATCCGCCCCATCTCCCGCCAGCCCATGCGTTCCACCAAGTGGTTCAAAATCATCTCCAGCGTGACGCCATGCAAGGGATCTTTGGACGCGGTGTTCGGCATGGCAGGAAAAGCATGCTCAGTCTGATGGATTTTTCTCAAACACGACAATGCAATTTTGACAAAATCTCCCCGCGGCTCCTCCCTTCACTTCACACTTACAATCCGTTTTCATTTAACTCCGCCTCAAACCTATCCTATGCGCCGATATGATAAATTTTTACCCTATTTTCGCGCCAATTCATTTTCTTAAGATTGCCATATTTGCGAATACGTTTTAAACAGTCATTTGAAATACCCCACAGATGTCGACCCCGCGCAAATCCACCGCCGCCACGCGTGAACGCCTGATCCGCGCCGCCGAGCGTTGCTTCACCGAACATGGTTTTGACGGCGCCTCCCTCCGCCAGATCACCAAAATGGCCGGGGTCAACCTCGCCTCCGTTAATTATCATTTTTCATCCAAGCGTGAGTTATGGCTCGAGGTCATGCAGCGTCGCCTCGTCCCGCTCAATGCGGAGCGCGTGCGCCTGCTCGAAACCGCCCGCGCCGCCCTCCCCGCCGGCAAGCCAGTGCCCGTCGAACAGATCTGCGACGCCATGCTGCTGCCCTTGCTGCACGCCTTTCAAGAAAATCGCAGCTCCAGTGTCACGGTCGCGCGCATGGTGGGCCGCGCCATCAATGTCCCCCAATCTCTCAGCCGCGAATTGAACCGCCGCAACCTCGACCAATTTTGGCGGCTGTTCCACAATGCCCTGCGCGAATCCCTACCCGAGGTGCCCGCCGCCGAGCTGGACTGGAAATTTTACTTCCTCATGTCCTCCATGATTGGCGCGCTCGCCTGGCAGGGCCGCCAACCGGGGGTCGAACGGCAATTGAGTTCCGACAATTTGGAGCCCATGGTTCGTCGCCTCTCGGTGTTTATTGCGGGCGGCCTGCGCACCACGCATAGCATTCCCACGAAAAGCAAAGACGGCAAAACCAAGGCGTAAAAACTAGGGCCAATTATTAGTAGTGAACGGCTTGGATTGGCTTGGGATTGGGGTAGCGCGGTAGTTATGCCCACATATTGCCATCTTTGTTTCCGCGTCGTGCGTGTTGGTCTCGCGTAGCGAGACTCTGCTAATAGCCGTGGGCTTTAGCCCACGGGATATGGGATGTCGTTTCACCGCGTCACGTAGTGACGCTTGAAATTAGAACTAAGCCAATCTCAAGCGTCGCTACGCGACCATACAACGAGCCGCGCACAATTGCAGATGGCAAAATATTGGAAAAGCGCGGGCTAAAGCACCGCGCTACTCGAGAAGCATACGCGGCAAACTAAGACCATATCCCCAAAAATTCTGTTAATTCTGTCAAAAAAAACTCAACCCTCCTCAAACTTCCGCGCAAACAACGCCTCCATCTCGCGCAGCAAGTCCTCGGCCCCGCTGCCGCTGGCGCGAAACCGCAGCTTCGTCCCATGCCCGGCGGCCAGCATCATTAACCCCATGATGCTCTTGCCGTTGACCGACTCGTCGTCCTTTTCCACCCATACCTCTGCATCGGTAAATTTGTTCGATACCCGCACCATCATTGCCGCCGGACGCGCGTGTATCCCCATCTTGTTCTGGACGATGAGGATGCGCTCGATGCCATCGGCGGGCGGTGTGTTTTGGGTTACGGACATGAGAAAGTCTGTGCGAGGGCGCGCATAAACACGTACCGGAGTGTTGAGCACATCCCCGCAAGCTCAATAAACCAAGGAATCGCCTCCGAGTCAAGCCAGCCCTGGGTTAAAGAAAAGTTAAAATTTCAAATCACCCAGACGTTAGGAAGCGCGCGGAGTTAAGTAATGGCCGCTGAGGGTTTTGAGCTGGTTGGTATTGGGGTGCGTGGACGATGTGGAACGTCTGGACTCGGTCAGCTAGCTATGCAATTTCGGCGTTTGCGGTTGCCACTGGCCAGGCATGGAACAATTTGACGAAAACAATCTATTTTGAGGCTATACGGCCAAGTGCAAGTAGGCGGCCTGAGCTATCTGTCCACGCTATCGACTTCTCCCCTTTACGCTGTCTTGGCTTCGCGTTCGTGCCGTCGGTTAACCTATTTTGCGGGCACCTTTTCAATAACTGGCAATATCTTAGCATTTGTATTTTCTTCGGCACTGCTGAACTTGCTTGGGTCGAGAATCTTAATCGTGTCAATTTTCGCGAATGGAATGCGGATATCCCCTTCATTCTGCTCTGTTCCATGTATACAGTCCTCGTCTATACGATTCAAATCCACCTTCAAAGCGACGCGCATCTCCGACTTGTTGATTAATCCGATGGTGACATTACAAGCCTGATTGTTCACCTCATCGAACCGGAGGCTCTGAACATCGGAGCAGTGAATAACTTTGGTGATGTCGTCTAAATCAACACTGATGTTAAATAGTTCATTCCACATATCCGCATCCTCCATATGATACGTAATGCCGCTATCCATCACTCTCTTCGGCCCCCAGTAATGTAATTCGATATGAAGGTTGTCTATAAATGCATATTCTTTGCCCGACTTTGTTTTTACGATTGCTACGGCTTCTTTCAATACAGGAGCGACATTTCCGCTCGTCATCACATTGGCGGAACTGCCCGCACCAAATTCCTGTTCAGTGATAGGACTCGAATCGTAGTTTCCATTCACTACTTTGTGGAGCGTGATTGTGATTGGTGATGTTGTTGTAGCCGTCTCGTCGACCGTGAACTCCTCTCCTTTTGTGTAATGGTAATTACCCGAAATACCGTACCTGACTTCAATAAAATATTTTCCAACCGATACCTGAACTCCCTGCTTCGTGCCATCTGGCACTTTGATTTCGCTTGTGGCTGGACCGATTAGCTTTACCAAGGTCGGCTCACCTGATTGATTATCAAATGAAATGGTGTTTTGTGCCTTCACTGAAGAAGTTGGCGCGGCGGAGGGAGTTTGGGCTGTGCTGTTGCTGGTCACAACCAAGCAAACTGATGCAATTAAAGGCAGAAGATATTTTGCAAGATTCATGGTAAATTGTGTTTGACGATAGCTGAAATAGTTAACCTTCGCCTCCAAACTCCTGCAACCCCAAAAACTCTTCCGTCTGCTAGTGGTTACCGCCAGTTAAACGCAGTCTTTGCATTCTGACACCTTGGGCGACTTGCGGCATCATGCAAGGCCTGCATCAGGCCATCTTGATTAAGGCCAAAAGGGTCCCCGAGGCGGGATTCGAACCCGCACGGCTGTTTAAGCCAACCAATTTTAAGTCGGCAGCGTCTGCCATTCCGCCACCCGGGGGAGAAAATTTCTGAAATCCGTGCCATCCGTGGTAATCATCTTAACGGCTGCGCTCGCCATCTTTTACACATTATTGCCCCGCCCGCCAGCGAAATTCCATTTGCAATCCCCCGCCGTAGGGATAGAATAGGTGTATGGGAGTCTGCCCCAAGACCCCGGTTATGCGGCGCCCCCCCCTCGCCCCTGACCTTGTGATGGAACCGGATGTTATACCGGTCCCACCGGCTGCGCCAGCCCCCGCTCCCGCCCTGGCCGCTCCGGTCGCCGAAACACCGGCCTTCCCTCCCGTTTCCGCGGAAGAAAAGACCGCCCGGCGCACCATCGTCCGCTACCGCCAGCGCATGGACTGGGCGTTACATATCCCGGAATTTGAACTGTTTTTC
>DATHOB010000165.1:0-9228 GCA_035485355.1 Opitutales bacterium
TCAATATTACCGACGGCCCGATCCAGCAGAATCTTTGGCCCATTTCCTTTCAGGCGCAGACGAAAACCACCTTCGCCGGTGATTTCATCTGCATGTCCACCGCGAAATGTGCCGAAGGAGTGGTCACCGGCACGGGCCAGCCCACGGCCAACAAGCAGAAGGACCCGAGTGAAAAGCCCATCGGCGAGTGGAATGTTGCCGACGTTGTGGTCCATGGCGACACGATGGAATACACGGTCAACGGCGTGCTCCAAAACAAAATCACCCAGTGCGTGCCCAGCTTCGGCAAAATCGGTTTCCAGCTCGAAGGCTACCCTTACGAAATGCGCAATATCAAGCTCGCGCCGCTGCCGGCGGATAAGCCCGCGGCAAAGCCGTAATCAGTTACCCCGCCGTAAAAAGCTCCGTCGGTATTCCACGGGGGTCTGATTTTCCAAGCGGCGGAACACCTGGCGGAAATTGCGCATGTCGCTGAATCCGCAGGCCGTGGCGATGGCCGCGATAGGTTGCTTGTTCTGCGCTTCGAGCATGCGGCGCGCTTGATCCACCCGCAAGCGATGGATGACGGTCGCGGGCGACACGCCGAGTTGTGCGCGAAAACGGTTTTCAAGTGTTCGCCGTGAGCAGGGAACCAGTGGCGGCAGCCGTTCGACCCCGAAATTTTCGGCAATGTGTTTGCGAATGTAGTGTACGATGCCCGCCAAATCCGGGTCTTCCACCGCCAGTGTTTCGGTGGATTGCCGCGCCACCACCCCGGCGGGCGGGCCAAATACCAATTGCCGTTCCTCACGCCGCCCAGCCATCAAGTCGTGCAGCAGCGACGCCGCCACTTCCCCCGCGCGCAAGTCGTCGCGCTCCACGCTGCTGAGTGGAGGTTGCGCATGGCTTACAATGACCGGGTCATTATCCACTCCGATGACAGCAATCTGATCCGGCACGCGCAAGCCCAGCCGTCGGCAGGTTTCGAGCAGCATGTCCGCACGCAAATCCGTGCTGGCCATAATCGCCACCGGCGGCACCAGCGAGCGTAGCCAATGCTCCAGCTCCAATTGTTGCCGCTGCCACATTCGCCCACTCGCCACCACGGACGGCACCTCCAATACCGCACAGTTCCCGCCCTGTTGACGGATGGCGCGGACAAATCCGTCCCGCCGCAATTGGCTGAAAAACAAATCACCTGAGCCATAATAGCCGAATTTCCGGAACCGTCGTTCCAACAAGTGCCGGGCCGCCAGCCGGCCAATTTCCGCATGATCCGCCGTCACCGTCGGCACGCCGGGCCGGTGAAAATACGCCGTGATATTGACCACCGGAAATGGTAGCGCGCGCGCGATCCGGGCATCCTCCGGTGTCGAGATAATGACAAACGCCCCATCTCCCTGCCAGCCTTGCAACCAATCCAGCGAAGGGCTCAGCCGCTCGGGAAAACGCAGTATCTGCCAGTCCGCCTGCCTCCGCGCATAAGCCAAAATGCCCTCCACCACTTTTTCCACAAATGCGCGCCCATACGGAAACGCCAGCGCAATGCGCCGTGAGGCTGTGCTGGATGTGGCAGGTGGGCGTTGAGAGACGGAACGCATTTTGCGCAAATATGTCCTTATTTACGCATCTAAACTCTTGTGCGCAAGACCGTCTTTTCTTACTTTTAAAGTTTAGTCCCTTATTCTTTAAATCTTGGCATCCAGCTACCCCCATGCGTTCCCCCACCCGCTTCTTGACAATTTTTTCCCTGCTGGCCATCAGCGCCAATTTGGCCTCCGCCCAGCCACGCCCGGCCGCTGCCGCCACCATGGCCAATGGCGTAAAATTCACCGTCCCCGCTTCGCCACATGCGGTGTACGATTTCAACCCCGGCTGGAAATTTGTTTTTGGCGATGTCCCCGGAGCCGACCAACCGGGGTTCGATGACTCCGCTTGGGATAATGTGAGCCTCCCCCACACGTGGAATGAGGTGGACACCTACCGCGCGCACATCCGGCATAGCAGCGGCGACACCGGCGAAAAAATGTTCGGCATCGGCTGGTATCGCAAGCACTTCAAGCTCCCCGCCAGCGCCGACGGTCAGAAAATCTTCCTCGAATTCGACGGCATGCGCCAGGCCGGACATTTCTACCTCAATGGCCAGCTCATTGGCCTTTACGAAAATGGCGTCACGGCCTTCGGCTTCGACATTACCCCCTATGTCAAATTTGGCGGACAAGATAATGTCCTCGCCGTCCAGGCCGACAATTCCACCTCGTACAAAGAAGAGGCCACGGGTGTCGCCTTCCAGTGGAACGCGAAGGATTTCAATCCAAACTTCGGTGGCTTGAACCGCGACTCCAAGCTCATCGTGATGGGGAAAATTTACCAAACCCTGCCGCTCTATGATAACCTGAAAACCTCCGGCGTGTATATTTACCCGCAAAATTTCGACATCAAAAAGCAAACCGCGGACATTCACGTCGAAGCCGAAGTCAAAAACGAAACCAGCGACTACGCCTCAATTACCCTCTCCGCCGTGGTAGTGGATGCCGACGGCATCGTGCGGGCGAAATTCGATGGCAATACCTCCGACCTCGTGAGCGGCCAGAGTGAAACCTTCACCGCCGACGGCCCGCTCGCCAACGCACGCTTTTGGGACGTGACCGACCCTTATCTTTACGACGTCTACACGATACTCACCGTGAATGGCCAAGTAGTGGACGTGACCAAAACGCAAACTGGTTTTCGCAAGGCGGAGTTCAAAGGCGGAGCGGGCACCGGCGGCGTGTGGCTGAACGATCGGTTCGTCTGGCTCACCGGCTACTCGCAACGCTCGGCGGATGACTGGCCGGGCCTCGGAGGTGCGTATCCCGACTGGATGCATGACTTCAACGCTGCGCTCCTGCGTTCGAGCAATGGCAACTACGTCCGCTGGATGCACGTCTCACCTGAGCGGGCGGATGTCGCCGCGTGCGACAAATACGGCATCGTCGCCGTCTGCCCGGCGGGTGACAAGGAAGGCGATTCGCAAGGACGGCAATGGGACCAGCGCGTCGAAGTCATGCGCGCGTCGATGATTTTCTTCCGCAACGACCCGAGTATTTTATTTTGGGAAGCGGGCAACACCATTGTCACTCCGGACCAGATGAACCAGATGGTTGCCTTGCGCAAAGAATTGGATGCCGGTGGCATGCGTGTCATGGGTTCGCGGGATAACGACACCGCCGCGGCCAACAACGCCCTCACCCCCATGTCCGAATTCTACGGCGTCATGATTGGCCAGGCCCCGCAGACCGACGCCATCACCGAACCCGGCCAGATCTTCCGGGGTTACAGCGTGGAACGCCGCGACAAAGCCCCACTCATCGAAACCGAAGACTTCCGCGACGAGGCCGCCCGCGGCATTTGGGATGACTTTTCACCGCCATCGATGGGTTTCCATCCCATCAATCTCGGCGTCGCCAACACTGGCGACACCTACCGCTGGAATTCTGAGACCTTCGCCTTGGCCGCAGCTACGCGCTACACCAGCTATGTCCTCAACCGCATCGACAACCCTGACCCCGCGCATTCGAAGTGGTCCGCCTACGGTTCCATCTATTGGTCGGACTCCGACGCCGACGGCCGTCAGGACGCCAGCGAAGTCCTCCGTGTCAGCGGCAAAGTGGATGGCGTGCGCCTGCCCAAGGAATTGTATTTTGTTTCGCGCGTGATGCAAAGCGCCGTGCCCGATATTTACATCCTCGGGCACTGGAGCTACCCGGCGGGCACGACGAAAACGATGTATGTCGCCGCCGCCTTGTGCGATCAGGTCGAATTGTTTCTCAATGGCAAATCGCTCGGCGTGCAGACCCAGCCCGCCAGCTTTGAGAACATGGGCTACACCGGCTTCATCTACGCATTTCCCAATGTCGCTTTCGCACCCGGCACACTCAAGGCCGTGGCCAGCAAAGGCGGCAAGGTCGTCGCGCAACAGGAACTCACCACTGCGAGCGACCCAAAAGCCATCAAGCTCACCGTCCACACCGGCCCGAAGGGCTTGCAAGCCGACGGCGCGGATGATGCCCTGATTGATTTCGAAGTCGTTGACTCAAATGGCAACCGCTGCCCAACGGACGAAGCGCGGGTGGACTTCGCAGTCGACGGCCCGGTCGTCTGGCGCGGCGGCTTTTGCAGCGACAAGCTCGACACCACCAACAACCTCTATCTTGACACGGAATGCGGCATCAACCGCGTCGCCATCCGCTCCACCCTCACACCCGGAACCATCACCGTAACCGCCACACGCCCCGGCCTCACCCCCGCCACCGTACAAATCCCCTCGCACGCAGCAGACATCAAAGACGGCCTCGGCTTGCAATTGCCACAAGAATATACACCCGCAAAATCCATTCCGAATCTTGTGCCGTAACAGCGGTGAAAGCGTTGGTGTGTGTCAGGTGAATTTGATCACCAGCGTGAACATGCCCATGCCGCAGACACCGTTGACGCTGTCGCCGGACTTTTGAGCAGGAATATCAATCAACGCCTCGCCGGTGGACGGAAGGGTCGTGCGGATGCCAAGCTTGGGAACAGTAAATGTACTCGAGCAATCAAAAGTACCCTGGGTTTTCATTTTCAGAACCACCGGAATGCCGGCCTTGGCGATGATGGCGTTGGGCGTGTAGCCTTCTTTCACCGTGATTTCAAAGACTTGTTTCCCTTCCAACGAAACCGGTGGCGTTTGCACAACGGCGGTAGCGGCCGCCGCCGTGGGGCCGCCGGGTTTTTCCCTGAGAAACAAAATGGCACCCGCAATGGCAATCGCCACTGCAAGCCAGAGGAGGTTGGTTTTTTTCATAGGATGAAAAATTCTAGAAGTTAAAAAGCGGCGGAATCACGCCGTAACCGGCCAAACTGTTGATGATGTCGTACACACCGAAGAAAACAACCAGCAAACCGGCCGTCTTGAAGAAGACCCCCGACTGCCCGCGTCCACGTGTCCCCAGCGCACTGAAACTCAGCAGCGCCAGCACAGGCAACGTGCCCAGCGCAAAGCTGAACATCGTCAGCGCACCCGTGAGAAAATTGCCCGTCGTCAGCGTGTAGAGCTGCATGGACTGGGTGAAACCACAGGGTAGAAAAAACGTGGCCGCACCGAGCAGCAGTGGCATCACATTCGCGCGACGGCCTTGCAGCGCATGGACGCGATCACCCAAAAAATGCGGCAACACCGCTTGAAAACGCGCCGCCCACGGGAAAACATTGAGCAACCCGATACCAAGCACAAGCATCGTTCCGCCGGCCAGCATACCCAACATCATCGCGCCCAACGGACCAAACTGAAAAATGGATCCGACGGCGCCCGCCACGCCGCCGAGAACAAAAAACGAGACCAGCCGGCCGGAATGAAACAAAAGTTGCGGGCGCGTTTTTTCCCCTTTCCGGGCATAATAAGCGGAAAGAGACAGCGCCAACCCGCCCACAATCGCCATGCAGGAAGAAAGTGACGCCACCACGCCGATAAAAAACGCCACCCCATAGCCCATTTGCGAAGTGTCCACCCATTTTCCGATGCCCAGTTTTTGGGCGAAAAGAAATGCCGCCATCAATACCACCGCCACCGGCACGGCAATGGCAAATTCGGCCCACTTCACCCCATGCGCTACTGGCGCGAGTGATAGCTCAAACTCATGTTTTTGCATCAATGGGTTGAGTTCACGCACCCATGCCTCGGGCGTGCGGTTACCCAAGTCGCCAGTGATCTCGGCGGTCTGCTGGGCCAACGAAACACTGACCGCCGTCACTCCCGGCACCTGGCGCAACTCCGTTTCCGCCAACCGCACGCAAGACTGACAGTGCATTCCGCCCAGATGAAAAACCAGGACGGACGCTGGCTTGGCGATCAATGTCGGGCCTTTCAACCGCAGTGCATTGGTGACAACTGCGACACTCGAAAACGCCATGGCCGCGCCCGCAAACATCGGCGAGAGCGTCCACCCTAACCACGGGTAAAACACACCGGCCGCCAACGGCAGCCCAATTAAATTGAAAATGAAGGCCCAAAACAAATTCTGCCGAATAATGCGTATGGTCATCCGCGAGAGTTGAATCGCCTGCACGAGTTTTGCAAGGTCACCATGGAGCAGCGCAACCCCGGCGGTTTCGATGGCTGCATCCGCGCCGTCACCCATCGCAATGCCGACATCCGCCTGCGCCAGCGCAGGGGCATCATTCACGCCGTCTCCCGCCATTGCCACCACGGTGCCGTCCGCTTGCAATTCCTTGATTTTTGCCAGTTTGTCCGCCGGCAGCGTCTGAGCGAAAACTTCGTCAATGCCCGTCAGTAACGCAATATGTCGCGCAGTATTTTCATTGTCTCCGGTGAGCATCACCACCCGCATGCCCAAGGCATGTAATTGGTGAACCGCCGAGAGCGCCGATTCCTTGGGGGCATCGGCCACCAACGCCACCGCCAATAATTCGTGGGCCGAACCCAGAATGATGGGTGTGCGACCAGCGCGAGTTTCCTCGTCGAGGTTCAATCCCGCGGTGTCAAAACCTCGCTCGCCCGCCAGCCGCTCACTGCCCGCAAAATACTCCACCTCGTCAACAACTCCGGCGACTCCACGTCCTTTGAGCGCCTCAAACCCGGACACGCTCTTTGGCAAAATATTTTTTGTGGAAGCCGCGGTGACAATTGCCCGCGCCAAGGGGTGTTCGGAGTTTTTTTCCAAGGCGGCCAATAGGGCCAGGGTCGTTTCCACTCCCCTGCCCTTCAAATCGCGTAGTTCAATTAATTCGGGTCGCCCGCGGGTAAGGGTCCCGGTTTTGTCCACCACAACCACTTGGACCTCGCGCAATTTTTGCAAGGTTGCGGCGTCTTTGATTAAAATTCCCGCGCGGGCGCCCTGGCCCACCGCCACCGTCACCGCCGCGGGCGTGGCCAAGCCGAGCGCACAGGGGCAGGCGACCACCAGCACACATACAAACGAAGACAGCCCAAGCGTGAGCGCGTGCGGAAAACCCAATGTTCCCGCGCCTAGCAGAAGCCAAAGCGCCAACGCCAACGTCGCAATACCCAGCACTGCTGGGACAAAAACCGCCGCAATTTTGTCCGCCAGCGATTGCACTGGCGCCTTGCTCGACTGCGCCTCACGCACCAGCGCAATGATATGCGCCAGCAAGGTTTCGCCGCCAACTTTCGTGGCCCGAAAGGTAAACGCGCCCGTAGTGTTGATGGTGCCCGCCATCACACTATCACCGGGCGCTTTTTTAACCGGAATTGGTTCGCCAGTGACCAGTGACTCATCCACATGCGATGCACCTTCCACCAGCACTCCATCAACCGGTATCTTCGTCCCGGGCTTGACGGTCAAAACATCCCCTGGCTTCACTTGTTCGATGGGCACTTCCAGCTCTTTTCCGTCCCGCATAACCAGTGCGTGCTTGACCTGCAGCCCCAGCAAACTTTCCAGCGCATCCCCGGTTTTGCGCCGCGCCTGCGCCTCCAGATATTTACCCAGCGTGACAAAAGTGATGACCACAATCGTCACATCAAAATAGCCGTCGTTAATTTCGAGATACGGCTGCAATTGCACCGCAAAAATCGCCAGCACCAAGCTGTAAACAAACGCCGCGCCGGTACCGAGGCCGATGAGCGTATCCATGTTGGCGACGCCATGTCGGGCAAATCGCCCGAGCGCTTGCAGATAAGGTGCGCCAATGAAAAATAACACAAAAGCGGCCATCACCGCCAACAGCGCTTGCAATAGTGAATGAACCCCCACCCCCATCGCTGGCACCGCATGCATTTCCGCCAATCCGTGCCAGCCCATGACCCCTATCGCCATCGCCGCCATGGGCGCTGACCATAACACCCGGCGACGCAGCGCCTCCACTTCCGCCGCGGATTCCTCCCGCGCATCTTGGGCTGGAGTTCCTTCCCGGTCCGTTACCAGCGAATAGCCCAAGGGCTCAATCAGTGCCGCCAAATCCTGCGGCTGGACTTGCGCATCGTCGTAGGAAACTTTGGCCGTGCCACCGGTGTAGCTAACTTCGGCAGAGCTTACACTCGCGCGCTGACGCAATGCGCGCTCGACGATGCTCGCGCAGGATGCACAGTGCATTCCGCGCACCAGGAATGTCTTGGCCGTGTTCATGTCAGTGGGACAGCCGGTAAATTTTCATCAATTCGCGAATGGCTTCACCCTTGTTTTCCTTCAGCCGCCGCGCCACACAGGTGTCGAGGTGCCCGGCGAGCAACTCGCGCTCCACCGATTGCAGCAGGCCGACAACACTGCCGGTCTGCTGGATGATTTCCGGGCAGTACGCGTTGTCCTCAATCATCGATATCACGGTGTCGAGCGTCCCGCGGGCCTGCTTGGCGAGCTTGAGGGATTTCTCCTTTTGGGAGGGTAGACTGGTTTTGGAAGGCATAACCTGCAACCTAGGGTATAGGTTATCGTTTGTCAAATGCCTTCCCGGCTTTTGATCCCAACTGAGGTGCAATTGCCTTACTCCAAACCCGACAATTCCACCACCCGCGCAGTTTGCGGCGGAAAATTCGTCGTCCGTTCATTATTACCCTGATGCACCGGTAACACAAAGAGTGACAGCACGCCGTCGCGCCGCCAGCGAACCAAGTCGTAGCTTGGCTCCCAATCCCCCAGCGGGCCGGCCACGACATCCAGCACCTGCCATTGCGCGTAAGGCGGCCTAGCGGCATAGAGTCGCACGCCGCCGCCAAACTCCGCATCGCGTGTAATGAGGTACGCCACGCCCGTATGGCTCACCGCAATTTCCGGACGCGAGATCGGAATCGACAAAGTGCCGGTGCCGCTGAGACTGAACTTCAGTGTGCGCTGGCTGACCTGCTGCGCGCTCCATTTTTCGCCGTCAAACCAGAGGTGAAAATATTGCGGCACGCCATCCGGGCCGTTGCAATAATAGGCGATGTGCGGGCGCCCCTGCGCGTCCGTGGCCAGGGTGCACTGGTTCATCAAATTTTGTCCCTGCGCGATGGGAAAAACCGTCGCGTCACTTTGGGCGGTGATGGGCACGGTGAGGATTTTTCCCGCGCTGTTTTCCCACGTCAACCCGCCGTCGCGGGAGCGGGCATAGCAAAGGTCATGGTTGGTGGATGCATTGGAAGTCTCGCGCCAGCACCAGGCCAAGTGCAGTGTGCCATCCGCACTGATTTCGGGCCGCCACCAATACGGGCTGCGCTGCCCCGCCCCTTCCAATAAGGGCGATTGCACCACACTCCAAGCGTGGGTCGACGGA
>DATHOB010000166.1:0-2517 GCA_035485355.1 Opitutales bacterium
GGGGGCTTTTTTGGGCTTGGTCATGGGGTGGAATTGATAAAATTGACGTTAAAAGAACCGGGCAAGAAAGCAAACGGTTGGGCTGCTAGGCTGAGGAAGGAAATACGATATTCATGCGGAAGGCGACTCTAATACATCAGCTTTTCGCGGGAGGATATTTAGCCAAGAGTGCGTCCCGGTCGCGCGGCGAAATCTGCTCGGCAAAGCCTTCGACGGCCACCAACTCCGGCACCCAACGCCAGCTTCGCGGGCAACGCATCCCGGCAGCCGGGGCGGCGGAGATTTCCAGCGCACTCCCCGCACCGGCAGTCAGATTGACCTGCGAGACAATAAACAGCTCCGGCAAATCCGCCGCGTAACGGCGTAGCACCGCCATCGGCTCGGCATTGTCCGGGCCGCTTACCGTCACTTGTGCGTCGAGGAACTTGCCAATCTTCTTCTCCTGCCGCAGGGCTTCGAGTTTTTCATACACGCGCTCGCGGAATTTCAAAATGGCCTCAACTTCCACCGCCGCGTGGGCGAAATCCGGATTGGCCCATGCCGCTTCCGCGCGCGGCCAGCCTTGAAGATGGATCGAATCCTCCGACCAATCCTTCCCCGCCGTGCAATGGCTCCAGGCTTCGTCCGTGGTGAACGGTAGCACGGGAGCCAGCAAACCGAGCAATGCGCGCAATATCGCGTGCATCGCCGTTTGCGCGGCGCGCCGTTGCGGCCAGCCGGGCGCGAAGGTGTACAGCCTATCTTTCAAAATGTCGTGGTACTGCCGCGAGAGCGTGACCGACACAAACTGGTCAATCGCCTTCACGCCAAGGTGGTATTCGTAGGCGTCGAACGCGACGGTTACTTCGCCAATCAAAAGATGCAGCTTGTGCAACGCCCATTTGTCGAGCGCGGTGAAGTGCTCCGGCCCGACGGCATCCCTGGCCGGGTCAAAGTCCGCCAGATTGCCCAGCAAATACATCAGCGTGTTGCGCAGTCCGCGGTAAGTGTTGGAAATCTGGGTGAAAATATTTTCCGACAGCGTGATGTCGTGCCGGAAGTCCTCCGAGGCAATCCACAGCCGGATCAAATCCGCGCCATACTTTTTCACATAATCATCCGCCGTCTGTGGCTTGCCGTCGCTTTTGGAAAGTTTGCGCCCGTTCTCATCCACCACAAATCCATGCGTGAGCACCGCTTTATACGGCGGGGTGGCATCCGTCGCCAGCGCCGTCCACAGCGAACTTTGAAACCAGCCGCGATGCTGGTCGGAACCTTCGAGATACAAGTCCGCCGGCCAGGTCAGCGTCGGATTGCGCTTGAGCACCGCCGCGTGCGAGCAGCCGGAGTCGATCCACACGTCCAGTGTGTCGGTGCTTTTTTTCAGCGGGCGCGGCCAGTCCTTCGCCGCCGCCACGCCTTCGAGCAGCGTCTCCGCCTCCTGCTCAAACCAGATGTTGCTACCGTGCTTTTCAAATTTGTCCGCGAGCGCGCAAATAACCTTTGCATCGAAAAACGCCTCGTTATTCGGTCCGAAAAATGCCGGTATCGGCACGCCCCACGAACGCTGCCGCGAAATGCACCAGTCGGGCCGGCTTTCGACCGCCCCGCGGATGCGGTTCTCCCCGCCCGCGGGTATCCACTGCACACCGCCGATGGATTTCTGCGCAAGGTCGCGCAACGATTTTTGCGGATGCCCCTTGGCATCGGGAAATGCTTTGTCCAAGGCGATGAACCATTGATCCATCGCGCGAAACACCACTGGCGTCTTCGAGCGCCAGCAATGCGGATACTGGTGCGGATACGGATGGTTCGCCAGCAGCGCGCCCCGCGCCGTCAGCATTTCCAGCACTTTGTCATTCGCCGGGCATTTGCCTTTCAATTCCAACACGGTCACGCCCACCAACTCCACGGGGATTTTCCCGTCGTTGATATAGCGGCCCTTGTCGTCAATCGGGCAATAAATTTCGAGTCCGTATTTCAGCCCAGTCTGATAGTCCTCCAAGCCATGCCCCGGCGCCGTGTGCACGCAGCCGGTGCCCGTGTCGGTCGTGACATACTCCGCCAGCACCACCGGCGACGCGCGATCGATGAACGGATGACGGGCTTGCAGGTGTTCGAGTTTTCTTCCGGCAAAAGTCGCCTCACCCAAAGTCGCCACCAAGCTGCACGCCTTGATGGTCGCTTCGGCCAATGGTTCCGCCACCAGCAGATTTTCCGTCGCTCCCTGCAAAACGCGGTAGGAAATATTCGGATGCACCGCAATCGCCAGCTTCGCGGGCAGCGTCCACGGCGTGGTCGTCCAGATGACGATGCTCAGCGGTTTGTCAGTCGGCAGATTGAATTTTTTCGCCTCCTGCGGCGGCACGGAAAACTTCACATAAATCGACGGGCTGACGTGGTCCTTGTATTCAATTTCCGCCTCGGCCAGCGCCGTTTCGCAGGGGATGGACCAATACACCGGCTTCTTGCTGCGGTAAACCAGGCCTTTTTCGACAAACTGGGCAAACGCGCGCAATTCCGCCGCTTCATAGCCCG
>DATHOB010000167.1:0-2068 GCA_035485355.1 Opitutales bacterium
AACTCATCGGAAGTTTTCTCGACGACGAGGTGGCCACCCAACTGAACGCCGCGAGTGAACGCATTGGGGACATGACCAAACTCATTGACCGCGCGCCCGTGGCCGACCGCGCCTGGCTGCGCCAGCGATTGGAAAAGCTGGAAAACATCAACGCCAACGCCCGCCGGCTGCTGACCCTGGTGGCCCGGTTCCTCACTTGATTTAATCCATGCCCGCCAAAGACCCAACCGACATTCCCCAATTATCAGCCGATATCAGCTGGTATTGTGTGAAGACCCAGCCCAAGCGCGAAGCCATCGCCTTTGGCGCGTTGACGGCGCTGCCCGATGTCGAGGCGTTCTTCCCGCGGGTGCGCTACAAACGCGCATTGGCAAAAGGGCCGCGTGCAGTAGTTGAGGCCTTGTTTCCCGGATATTTGTTTGCCAAATTTGCCCCAGCCCGGAAAGTGCGGGCGGTGCGTTATGCGCGCGGCGTGTCCTATATCGTAAAACGCGGGCGGGAATTTGCCCCCGTGCCCGAGACGATTGTTAAGGAATTGCACGCGCTCGCCGCGGGGCAGGTACTGGAATTGCCCCCGGAACCCTGGAAAGCCGGGGAGAAAGTGCGGGTCATTGCGGGTATTTTCCGGGGAACGTCGGGCAAAGTGGCCGGGTTGGTGCCGGCACGCCAACGGGTGCAAATTTTATTGGAGTTGCTGGGGCAGGAAAACCGCGTCGAATTGCCACTGGATGAACTGGAGCCCCGCCACGTCCACCCCTTGCAAATTTTATCGTCATGATTTTCCGTGCTCCAATTTTTATTATTTCCCGCCGCGTGCGATTGGTCGACGCGGCTGCTTCTGCTTTCCCGCTCAAATTGCGCCGGATGGGTGCTTTGAGGACGGGTTTTAATATCTGATGACCGCTTCGCGGGCTCGACCGTGTGACTTAGGCTTGGCTGGTGCAAACCGGTCAGCGGCCACGGGCGGCAGCTTGCGCGGGATTTTCATGCCATGAACACCGACACCGCACCCCTCACCCTGCTACTGCCCCGTGGGCAGACCAATCTTGCCGAGTGGCGCGAGTTATGGGCCGCGCGCGACCTCGCCTGGTTTTTGGTCAAGCGGGATTTGAAAACGCGCTATTCGCAGTCCATTCTCGGCTTGGGCTGGGCCGTGGTGCAACCGCTGTTCACCACCGTGGTTATGACCGTGATCTTCGGCACCGTGGCCGGCTTGTCCGCCTTGAGCGATCCGGTGCCCTACTCCGTCTGGTCGCTCACCGCAGTGGTGGTAATGACGTTTTTCCAAGGCGCGACCAACGAAGTGGGGAACTGCCTCGCGGCCAATATGGGCGTCATTACGAAGGTGTATTTTCCACGATTGGTGCTGCCCTTAGTGTCGCTCCTGGGACGGGTTTTTGATTTGGGCATCATGCTAACGATGCTGGCCCTGACTTTGTTGGGAGTGCATGGCCTGTTGCTGGCGCGAGGATGCCACCTCCAACTTTGTGCGATTTGGGTGGTGCCGATGGCGCTGGGGGTGACCGGGCTGGCAGCGCTGGCGATGGGCTTGTGGCTGGCAGGGTTGTCTGTCCAATATCGCGACGTGCGCGCCGCGCAGGGTCTCATGCTGCAATTGCTGATGTATGCCTCACCGGTGATTTATCCGGCCAGCCAGGTTATTTTGAAGCTGCAAGATCCCAAGCATCATATTCCCACCTGGCTCGTGGATCCTTTGAGCGTGGCCTATTATTTGAATCCGCTGGCGGGGGCCATTGAAGCCATGCGGGCGGCACTGTTCTCGCAAGAGTCGGTTTCGTACACGCACCTCGCGATGGGTGCGGTGACGGCGGTGATTGGGCTCATTGGTGGATTATGGTGTTTTCGCCGGGCGGAAACCATTGTGGCCGATGTGGGTTGAGGTGGCAGTTTTATTTAAAATTACAAAAAGCACCCAATTATATGGCCACCCCAGTCATTCGTGTGGAGAAACTTTCCAAGCTTTACCGGCTTGGAAAAAAAGAGGAGCGCCCGCCAACCTTGATCCAATCGGTGAGCCGGTTCCTCGGCTCGCCCGTACGCAATTTTC
>DATHOB010000168.1:0-5705 GCA_035485355.1 Opitutales bacterium
CGCGGGTTTCGCGCAGGAGCAGGGAACCATTGCGCCGGATGTTTTTCGAGCGGGCCGTCAAATCCGCGCGCACTGCCGGGAGCGCGGCGTTGACGGCTTCGGTGGCGATGGGGCATTGCGGGACGTCGAGCAACGAGCGGCGCGTGCCCGCGCGCAAAAAGCCGATGGGGAATGCGCCGTTGTGCCGCGGCGGCTCGTAATGCGGCGTGAGCTTGGAGCGATAATGATACAGACGCGGCGAAGGATGGGTGGCGCGCACCTCGGCCTCGGGCAAACCGCCGAGCTTGGCGAGCACTTCGCGCACCTGACGCTGTTTCCAGGCGAGCTGCTCTTCGTAGGCGAGGTGTTGGTATTGGCAACCACCGCATTCGCCAAATAACGGGCACTCCGGTTTGCGGCGGGCGAGCGAGGGAGTAAGCACCTCGACCACGTCAGCCTCCGAATAATTGGGACGGTTGCGGAAAACGCGCGCACGGATGGTTTCCCCGGGAAGGGCAAACGGCACCATGACGACCCAGCCATTGATGCGCCCTAGGCCGACGCCCAAGTTGGTGAGCGTGGAAATCTCCAGGGTGATTTCCTCGTGGTAGGCGTAGGGCTTGGGATTGAAATTGAGCGGTGCGGGCATGGGCGGAAAGTGTGGTGGATGGTCTGAGAAAATTGCATACGGCGCAAGCATTGGCGCACTTGGCTCTTTTCTCCGAGCGGCAATTGCTTGTAAGCTGGCTTTTCCCGTGGCCACTGAATTTATCCAAAGCCGGCAAAACCCGCGCGTGCAAAACCTTGCCCGGCTGCGCGAGCACGCACACCGTGAAGCCCAGCAACGATTTCTGGTCGAAGGTCGGCGCGAGCTGGAACGCGCACTGGCGCGCGGCGTGATCGAGGAAATTTATTTCTGCGAGGAACATTTCCGCGACGACCACAGCCGGGATTTGGTGGCCCGCGCGGCGAAGCAAGGCGTGGAAACCTGCCAATTGGCCCCGCTGGCTTACGAAAAAGTTTCGCTGCGCGAGGGGCCGGACGGCCTGCTGGGCGTGGCCCGCGCGTGGAAAGTTACACTGGAGGAATTGCAGCTTTCGGCAACGCCGTTGTTGTTGATCATCGAGCGCGTGGAAAAACCCGGCAATCTGGGTGCGTTATTGCGTTCGGCGGATGCGGCCGGGGTTGACGCCGTGCTGGTTTGCGATCCGGTGACGGATTTATTCAACCCGCATGTGGTGCGCAATTCCCAGGGAGCTTTGTTCAGTGTGGCGGTGGCGGCCTGCGCACCAGAAGAAGCGCAGGCGTTTTTGCAGGCCAAAAAAATCACCCTGATTGCGACCACCCCGGCGGCGAAACTGGATTTTTGGTCGGTCGATTTACGCGGGCCGGTGGCCATGGTGGTGGGCGGGGAGAAGGACGGATTGACTCCGTTTTGGCTCAATGCGGCCACCACCCAAGTGCGCATCCCGATGGCGGGGCAAGCGGACTCGCTCAATGTGTCCGCGGCCGCGACGCTGGCGCTTTATGAAGTGGTGCGGCAGCGGCGGGGTTCAGTTGGCAAGTAATGCCACCAAATCCCGCGCGAGGCGCGGACTGGTGACCAGCGATTGGTGGTGGGGCAGGTGGAGGCGCACATTACGCGCAAGGGGCAACTCGGAACTGTTTGACGGCACAATCATCAAGTCAAAGGGCGTCCAATAAGAGCTGACTTGCACGCGATTGAGTTGGTGAGCGTCCTGCGCCAGGCTGCGCAGAAATGCGCTGCCGGGCCGTAAATCGCGGGGGCCTTTTCCTGGCCAAAGCCAGGCGGTCAAAGTGCCATGGTGCGGCGAAGCGAGGGTGACGAGATGCCGCACGCGGTTCTGACCACCATGGTGTTGAACAAACGCCCGCGCGACCATGCCACCCATGCTGTGGCCGATGACGTCGCAACGCTCTCCCTGCTTCAGGTTCGCCGCCAAATATTCGCCAAGATTCATCGCCAATTCTTCCAAGCCCACCGCGCCGACTTTAGTTTTTAAATCGGGGGTAAGCACGCGCCGGCCAGCGCGCGTGAATGCCTGGCGCAAGTGGCCCATGTGCTGATGGTCGCGAAAGATACCATGCAGCAGAACAACCGGCGGAAGCTGGTTCGCATCGGTGGCTGAGATAGGTTCAAGGGGTGTCATAGCCGGAGTATTTATCATTTGCCGTGCCAAGAGAGGGTCGGATCCATTCCGGGGTTTGAGATCAACGGGTTACGAATTCGATTAAGAATCCCAAAATAAAACAAGCTGACAAATATTTACCACAGGACGGACAATAAATGCATCCCTCAACCCGAACCACCTGGTTTATTTCCGGGATGGTTTTTCCGGTGTGGGGGAGTCGCGGTGGAATTTGTGAATGGCGCGGTGGAAGATGGGCGCGAGGATAATGCCGAATGTGGTGAGAAAAATCACGCCACTGAACAATGCGTAGAAGCTGGCAAAGAGCATTCCGGCGCGCGTTAGGGGATGGTCGAGCGGGCCCATGCCCGATAAAATCATGGAGGCATTGCCAAAGGCGTTCAACCACGTCATGCCTTCGAAATGATGGTAACCCAGAGTGCCGATAACCAAACAGACGGCTAAAATTCCCATGGCCACGGCAATATGGCGGACCAACCGCCAGGCGAAGACCCAACGGGATAACAAAGGTTCATGGCGGCGTTCATACATAGTGGGCGAGGAAAGATTAGGGCTTTGCGCGGACAACCGCCATTCTGAAATACAAACGGCAAAATTGGAAATGTTGCAATAGGGTGGGTGGGCCAAATTAAGCTTTTGTTCAAGGGGCAAAGTTCTTATTTATATCGATTACGACCATGTCTTCGCGGCTGCCATCGTCAAAAAAATCGAAACCCAAAATCCACGCCTTGCTCGGCGTGGGGCTGGATGGGAGTGACGGCCACAAGCGTGTCACGAAAGGGGAGAAGTTTGCCATCGTCGGCGGCTCGGCGGAGACGCACGAGCGGATGACCGAGGGCGTGGTTAAAACGATGGAGCGCCTGCACCGCAAAGGCAAGGAACTCGAGGAGGCGGAGCCGGGAGAAATCGCGGAATTGCTGCGGGAAAGCCTCCCAGGGAAAAAATAAGCGCGGGCAAAAATCCCTTTACTCGCCCTTGACAGCGCAGAGAAATCGTGAAGACTTACACCCCCCATCCCTTATCTCGAGTTTTTATGAGCACCCCTTCTGAAAATCCCTCTCCCACGCCCATGTCACCCTTGAGTGGCGCGCCCGCGGCCAGCGCACCCAAGCCGGCGTTCAAGGTCACGCGCTCCCCGTTTGCGCCGAAGATCACCGGCGCGGTACCTGCGGCTGGGGCGGCGGCTGGCACCAGTGGTGGGCCGATGGCCATTGGTGCGTCATCCGCGCTGGGTGACGCGCCCGTGCCGGGCCTGACCCGAAAAGTGGTTTCCGCGCAAGCCCAACGCAGCGACGAGGTTGGCCCAGCCTTGCTGGTGGTCGACTTTTTAGCGGGCGGAGTGGCGGTTGCCGCCGCGGTGATGATTGCGCTGCAATATTTCAAACAATAATATTATTGTGTGGCGCAAACTTCGCAGGGTTTGAATTTTAATCTCCACTTCCACTATCATTTTATGGCTTCCGACAAAATAATCGCGCTCGACGGCACATCTTTTGAGACCATGGTGCAGACCCCGGGCAAACCGGTGTTGGTGGATTTTTGGGCGCCGTGGTGCGGGCCGTGCAAGGCGATTGCGCCGATTCTCGAAGACTTGGCCAACGAATTGGGGCCGAAAGTGCAGATTTGCAAAGTAGATGTGGATCACAACACGGAGTTGGCGCAAAAATACAACATCCGTGCCATACCCACGCTCCTGCTGTTTAAAGACGGTCAAATCAAAGACCAGATTGTGGGCCTCAGCCGCACGGATTTGAAGACCGATTTGAAGAACAAATTGCAGGCGCTGGCATAGGAGTTGGGCGACCAGTTGCGAGCTGCAAGCCGGGTGGGGAGCGGGTATAATGATTATTACAAATGCGCGCTCGCGCGCAACTGGCTCGTAATCAAGCGATTGCAAAGCTTGTGCAATCGGCAATTATGGAGTATGATATCCAAACCGCCCGGAAATTCAAACGAGCGTTTTACATTGATACCTCCATGAAAATCTTCTCTCTGCTTCCGGCCGTATGTTCCCTGGCGCTGCTGCTCACCGCGTGTTCAAAAGACGACCGCTTCGATGCCATGGCGAAAGCCATTGAGCAACAAAACAAAACCATCATCGACCAGCAGCAAGCGTTGTTGGACCAGCAACAAAAGTTGATTGATCAGGAAATCAACATTGGCATTATGGCGAGCCAGCTGGCCAACGACGAACAATTGCTGAAGCAACTCAGCGACCAGTCCGCAACCCCCGCTGCGCCGGTGGCTGCTGACTCCAAGGTGGATGCGCGCAAGGTGGAAGTAGTCAAGCTGCTCACGGGTTTCAATGCCCGGTTGTCCGCTAACATTGGTTATGGCGCTTATGCGGACGCGTTGAGCGATTTGAACTCCAGTCTCGCGCAAAGCCTGCTGGATATCAAGGACCAGACTTTTATCGACGAGGTAAACCGCGTGCTGAACTTATATAATATTGCGGGTGATTTTTGGCAGCGTTTTGAAAGCGGGGGGGTCGCGGAAATCACCTTGTCGTCCACGGATCGCTACAAATACTCCGATGTCGGCGTGAATTTTGTGGACAGTTATAATCCCCGGCCGACGGACGTAAAGAAGTTCTGGCTAAGTGCGTCGAACGAAATCGAAAAAATGCTCGAATATAACAGCACGGATTTGGGCCGCGATGGCGCGCCCGTAGTGCGTTTATTTGGCCGGTAAGCGGAGACGGACTCGGCTGGTAATAAACGATCAAGCATGGAAGCCCCGAGTTCAGAAAATACGGTTTCGCCTCTGGCCTCCCCCAGGCACAGTCGCAAGGGGGGCGGTGGCATTGCGCGTTTCTGGAAATATTGCCGTAATTCCGTGCGCGCGGGAGTGGCGGCGTGGAGAGAATATGTGCTGGTAACCGGAGTGGTGGCGGTGATTACCCTCTTGGGAAATCCCCTGCCGGAAGAGTATTACATGGGACTGGGTTTTGTATATTTGCTGGCGGTAATTTTGCTGAGCTTGCGGGTGGGGCGGGGGGCGGCCTTGTGGGCGGGTATTCTGAGCGTGGCGATTTGGGACTATGCCTTCATCCCCGCGCGGTGGAGCTGGGCGATTGATAAATTGTCGGATGCCTTGTTGCTGGGGCCGTATTTCGTGGTGGCGTTGGTGCTCAGCCAGGTTACCGTGTGGATTCGCAACCAGGCGCGCGAGGAGCATGAGCGGGAACAGCATGCCACGGCGCTGTTCCACCTTATTCGTGCTTTGGCCAGCGCCCGCACTTTGGACGAAGCGGCGGCAAACTCTTTACGTCAATTGGATCAATTACTTAATGCGCAGTCCACGCTGGCATTGTTTGGGGAAAAAGGGCGACCGTTGATTCCGCACTCCGCCAGCAGCTATCCCATGTCCGAAGCAGAACTGGCTGCCGCCGAGGCCGCAATTCAATTTCGCCGTCCCACCGGGCGATTCACCACGACTCAGGAGAAAAGCAGGGGGTATTATATTCCCTTGTTGCGGGAGGAACGGGTGTTGGGGGTATTGGGGGTGCGCCTTGAGTCAGCGATGACATTGGGTTTGCGCGAACGGGAAATGTTG
>DATHOB010000169.1:0-9114 GCA_035485355.1 Opitutales bacterium
GCGGCGGAACGGGCGGCGGAGCGGTCCAAAAATGCCCCGTGGTTTCTCTATTGCAATCCCGACGAACAATTGCGCGTGGCGGTGGAACGGTCGCGACGGGTATTGGAGGATACGCGCATTCGGAAATTGAATCTCCATGTCGGCCCGATGGCACTGGCGGGTAGCACGCGCATGCAGGCGAGCACGGTGCTGCTCGTCGCGGTGGGTCTCGCGTTGGAATACCATAACGACCCCGCGAAGATTGCGCCAGTGATGAAACAGTTTTTGGAATTCACCCGCGCCACCGATTACGCGAAGCTGGCGCCGCTCACTGCCGCAGAAGTGGAAATTTACCAAAAGAATGCCTACACTTTATACCGCACCACCAGCGCGGGCCTGACGACGCTGACAGACACGACCGAACGCTCGCCCACGTTCAGCCTTGCGGCATTTGAAAACAGTTTTGCGCCGGAGCAGCCCCCCAGCCTCACTTACCTGCATTGGCCGGGCGCGAAGGACGCCGCCAGCGCGTGGCAAAAGCTTTTGCTGCGCGCGCCCCGCACCCTCGAATGGCCGGGATTGGAAAAGCTCACTTCGCGCGCGTGGCTGGAGGGGTATGATTTCTCGGACAATGTCCTGGCGCAACGCATCCAGAAGACGCGAACTCCGGTGCAATACATTGTGCAAGTCGAAGTGGAAAAAGAGGCACTGAGCATCATGGTCAGAAACGTGGGCTTCAAGCATCCGCTGCCGCCGGGCGGTTTGCTCGGCGCGCATTTGTTTTTGAAAATGTTGCTCAATGCGCATTCGACGGCGGTGATGGCGCGGCTTGGTCGTTGTCGGGGGAATCTGATGACGTTTGTGCGCTCGAGTAATTTGAAACTGATTGACCGCACGGTGCGCTATGCGCGGCATTTGTGGAAGTTGGAGACGGGGAAGGAAATTGCTTATGAAGCCACGGTACGCGCTTTATTCATTATCCGCCCCAGCCTCGGCCCCAATGATCCGGCAGTGTTACGGGTGTTAGACTACTTGCGCAAAAATCCCAACTAATCTTTTCCGCCCGCGCCGAGGACGTGGACGTTGGCCATGGTGATGCCGCTGAGCATCGCGCCGGTGATGCCGAGAAAACCCTGGTCGGTGCCGCAGAGAAAAAGATTCGCCAGATGCGTGCGACCGTCGCGGACTTTGCGGTTGGAGCCGTAAATCGCCCCGGCGAGATGCCCGGTGAAGTGCAGCACCGTGCGCGGGGTGAACATGTCTGTGGCGAGCGCATGGCGTTCGAGCGTGAGCAGCGGATGGTTGCCGGGCAAAAATTGCAGCGCCTTGGCTTGCAGGCGGGCAAACCATTCTTTTTTCTCGGCCGCATAGGCCAGCGGGTCGGGAACAATCGCCATCCAGCGGTCGAAATTCGCCTGGGCCGTCACGCGCAGAATTCCCTCGGACAACTGGCGACCGCCGCTGTACTGGTAATTATTCGGGCAGCAAATGACGCCGCTACGCGGATCCACCAGTTCCTCCGGGCGGGCGTAGTGCAGCCGCTCGGAGTCATTGAAGAAAACAATCGTGTCGTCCCAACCGAAATCGGGCGGTTGCTGATCGAGCATGGTGATGGTTTCGACGAAGGAGAGCCGGCCTATCGCTTTCGCTTCGATCTCTGCGGGCTGGTCGTCGCACAGGCGCAGCGTTTCGACGAGGCCCGCGCTGGAGATAATCTTGTCGGCGGTGAGGATGCGGCCATCATCCACTTCAATTTCGTGGACGCGATCGCCGCGCACGCGGAGTTGTTTCACGCCGCATTTCATGACGCGCTTGCCGCCGAGTTCGCGGTATTTGTTGGTCAGCGCATGGATGATTTTGCGCACGCCTTCGAAGGGCCGGGCAAAGCCTTCGCGGTAAAGCGCCTGCCACATGATGCAGAATTGCGGCCATTCCATGTCATGCTCCTGCGCGCTGCCGTAATACATCAGCGGCAGCAGCAGCATGTCGATGAGCACAGGGTTGTCCAAAAATTCGCCCAACACGGCGCGGGCGGAGCGGGGCGCGGCGTCGAGCGCGACGGATTCGGCGGCGGCGGCGCGAATGGCGGCGTCGAGCCGGCGGAAGCCGTCAATCTCCCGCGGGAATGCGCGGGCGACTTCGCTTTCCAGCACGGCGAAATCGTTGGTGAAGCGCAGGCTTTCCCCCGGCCACGCGATGCGCGAGCCCTTTTGCTCGGCGAGGTCGAAGTCCTCACGCGTGAGGCGCAGTTGGCGGAACAGCTTGGTCAGCGGCGCGCCCTTCGCGCGCGGGCCGGGCGGCACAAAGTTCGTCATCGCATGCAGGCCGACGTCATGCTTGCGGTTGTCCTTGAAATAAAAACTGTTCAGTCCGCCGGGGGCGTTGTGCCGTTCGAGGATGACGACGTTCTTCTCAAATAACGCCAGCCGGATGCCCGCCGCCAGACCCGACATGCCCGCGCCAATGATGACGGTGTCGAAGTGAGTGGGCAACTGAGTCATGGAAGGCGAAGGGGGAAGGTGAAACGCGGAAGTCGGAATGCGGACTGCGGAAATTAAACATCCTACATTGAACATTCAACGCTCAACATTCCATGCTCAACCATCAAGCCGAATGAAGACGCTGACTATTGCCGCTTGAAACGTTCACCGCTCGCTCGTGCTATTTCGCCGTACCCAAAGAAGGCGCCTTTTTCATTTGATGGATGCAAATACGGTTGCCGTCGGGGTCAAGGATGTCGGCAATGCGGCACAGGGGCGATTCATCCGGTTCCATAAAGAATTTCACATGATGGGACTTGAGGTGGGCGATGGCGGTATCGAAGTCCTCGACTTCCAGGCCGATGCAGGGGCCGAGGGAGGCGGGTGGCGGCGGGTCGGGGGTGTTGTTGTTGCTGATGGCGAGGGTGTGTGGGCCGATCTCGTATTCCACCCAGCCTTTTTGGGCCGTGCCGAACGTGGTGGTGGGTCGGAAACCAAGTATGTTTTCGTAAAAATCGCGCGCGCGACGGAGGTCGGAAACCTCGAATCCAAAATAGGCGAATTCCTTGATTTTAAACATGGCGGAGGGGAAGTGTGAAAGGTGGAGTGTGCAGGTCAATCTGCCAAATTCAAGGTTCAACGTTCCTTATTGAGGCCAGCAACGTCGAATGACGATGAAGTGAAATTTTTTGGTACGATTAGCCACGATTGAGCACGATTATCCCTCGCAAGACTGCTCGGGATGATTTTCAAGTTTTCAAACCATTTCGCGCTACCGCGCACGAGTTCATGGATGGGGATGGAAGCGTAGAACAAAACGCGACTGCAGCATATATTACGAGCGGGTTCCTGACCAGAAATGCGTGGCTTGGGTTGGAAAGGTTGGATGCGTTGGATACATTGGGACGGAGCGGAAGCTAGGCGGGTCCAGAGGCCCCGCCCTACCCTATAAACCCTCGCCCTACTTTTCATCAATACCACCCATCCGTTATCCTACCCGCCCGCAAAGACGGGACGAAAACCGGCGGCGGTTAATATGCGCGCAACCTGGTCGCGTTGGTCGCCCTGGATTTCGATGCGGCCTTCCTTGACCGTGCCGCCCGTGCCGCAGGCGCGCTGCATGGCCTTGGCGAGTTGCTCCTTCTCGGGCTGGCCGATGCCGATAAAGCCGGTGACGACCGTCACGGTCTTGCCGCCGCGTCCGGCCTTTTCGCGGATAATGTCCACGCGGCCACGATTTTTCTTATCCGCCTTGGGTGCAGGTGCGGGCGCAACCGGGATGGCCTTGGCTTGCGGCAGGCCCGCGGAAGGCAACCCGGCAAAGGGATTTTGCTGAATGCCTTGTCCGCCGTCGGTGGGAATGCGCCCGGATTTATTCATGGCTAATGCTCCCGGCTATCCGACGTTCGGCAACTGCACCGGGTTGCGCTGATGGAGGCAGATTTTGCTGCCGTCGGGGTCGCAGATGATGGCCATCTTGCAATTGAGCAGGTGCAAGGGCTCGACAAAAAACGGGACGTTGGCGGCTTTCAATTCGGCAATGGCGGCGTCGAAATCCGCGAGTTCGAGGACGACGGACGTGCCCTCCGGCGACGGCTTCAGCATCGGCACCATGTTGATGATGCACAATGTGTGCGGGCCGATTTCGTATTCCACCCCGCCTACTTGATTGTCGCCATAAGTAGTGGCGGGTTTGAGGCCAAGGATTTTCTCGAAAAACTGCCGCGCGCGCGGCAGATCAGTCACGGGATAGCAGACAAAGGCGAATTCGCGGATTTGCATGGGGGATTATGGTTGGACGAAGATTTCCAAATCGATGGCGACCTGGGAGAATTCTCGGATGAGTTTGGCATCTTTGGTAACCAACTTTACTCCCAGCCTCCGCGCCAAGGCAACGTATTCACAATCATAGGCCGAGCACTTGGATTGGGAAATCAATTCCAAAACTTCATCCGTGGTGACTGAAAGCTCCTGTCCGCTCAACGTCTTTTCCGCCTTTTGAAAAGCCGATTTGGCCGAAGCCACATCCAGAATTCCTTTTCGGATATAGGCGGCAAGAACATTGCGGAATTCTGAACGCCATAGCGATGGCGACGCCCAATCCGGGTCTTTTTTCAAACACATCGCGGCAGTGACGGAAAACGGGCCGGGCAGCCAAAGATATGCCAGCACATTGGCATCAGCGACGATCAAGCGCGGCCCTCCCGCTTGGCGGCATCAATTTCTTCGGGCGTGGCAATAAAGTTGAGGGAATTTCGAAACTGTTCGGCCTCGCGCAGTAGCGCGTCCACATTGCGCGCGGGCTTGCTCTCCCGGCTGGCCAAGATGGCAAGCACCTCTTGGTTGAGGCTGCGATGATTATGCAGCGCCCGCCGCTTGAGCGCACGGTGCATGGTGGAAGGAATGCCCTTGAGAGTGATAGTTGCCATAGTGGAACCATAATGGAACCGTTTTGATTGTCAAGAATCCAGTGAAATCTTAATGATTCTGCAGTCCATGCTCCCCGTTTCAGGTGAAGTGCTTAAAGCCGGAGGCAAAACAACCCAAATTTCGCCAAATTTCGAATGGGGGATTTTAGGAAATTGTGAAATATGATCGGGTCCTTCGCCATATGCGATAGATGCCTCGTCCGAATGAATCAAAAGCACCTTCATGTCGAATGGTTCACCGTTAAATTTCTTTTCAGATTTTTTTGCTATAACTTCATTGAGCCTCTTAGTAATTTCTTCTTTCGAAAACCATATCGATTCCGCTTTGCCATATTTAGCGGCGTTCTTCCGACATTCTTGATCGACGAGCTCGGTTACTTCAATGCCGTATCGTTTGTTGGCTGAATCCCGCAAGGCTACGTCAGGAGGGTCGCGTACGTCTTCTCGTTTAAATTCGTGAATACAGCCATGAAACCTAAGCTTAAGCCAATCTGCTACGACTCCACGTTCGGTGATTACTTTGCTTTTTGGGTTGCTGAAAAATGGAGCGTGAAGGTGAAACTCAATATCTACCCCGTCAATGTTTACCGCCCTATTGTTTCGATTGTTCATTTCACAAACTTCGGCAGCAAATACTCCGCGCAACTATCGAGGGTGCCGAGCTTGGGGTAGTCGGCTTCGGGGACTTCGATGTTATACTTTTTGCGGAGTTCCATGACGATGTCGAGAAAGTCCATCGAATCGAGCTCGAGCTGTTCGCGCAGGCGGACTTCGGGCTTAACATTGCTCAAGTCCTCGTCGGGGGCGATGTCGGCAATGATCGCAAGCACGATTTTTTTAACTTCGTCGGGAGTCGAAACAGTGGCGGGCATAAAATTTTAAGAAAGTGTTTTAGTTCTTGGTGTTTTAGTTCTTGGTGATGGAGGTTCCAAGTTTACGAAATGTGTATCCGGGCATAAGCGCTTGATTTGTCAGGGATGGCTTTTTGAGGCCTTTCCGGCGGGGCAAAGGTTTGCGGGCAAAAACGCCCCAGTCACCGTTTGGAAAACTTACTTTCATGTTCAGCGTTGGAATGAAGTGACGATGACGGCGGAGTTGATGCCGAGCATGCCGAAGGAATTGTTGAGGATGGCGCGGACGCCGGAGACGGGGCGCGGGCGGCCTACCACCAGATTGGGCAATTCGCACGCGGGGTCAAGATTATCCAAGTTGATGGTGGGGTGCACCAGGCCGTCGGCAAAGGTGGGGAGGTTGCCCGCGAGCTCGAGCGCCCCGGCGGCGCCCATGGCGTGGCCGATGAAGCTTTTGGTATTGTTGAAATAAGTGGAGTTACTACCCGCAAAGACGCGGCGCAGCGCGGCGCATTCCTGGGCGTCGCCCTGGTGGGTGGCGGTGGCGTGGGTGGAGACGAGGCCGATGTCCGCCGGGTCGAGCCCGCTGCGGGCGATGGCGGCGTCCATGCACTCGGCCTGGCGGTCGGGGTTGGGCAGGACGGCGTCGGTGGCGTCGGAATTAATGTGGTAGCCGGCGATTTCGCAAATGATGCGCGCGCCGCGGGCGAGGGCGTCGCTCAGGCGCTCGACGACGTAGAGAGCGCCGCCTTCGGATATGACGATGCCGTTGCGGTCGCGGTCGAAAGGGCGGGAAGTCTGGTTCGGGTCGGCATGGTGGGCCAACGCGCCCTGGGCCTTGAACGCGGCGAAGATGCCGAAGGTGTGGATGCTCTCGCTGACGCCGCCAGCGAGGGCGACATCCACCTCGCCGAGGCGGAGCATTTGCGCGGCTTGGATGAGGCCGGCATTGCCGGCAGCACAGGCCGCGCCGATGGTGTAGTGCGGGCCGGTGATGCCGAGATTGATGGTCACTTCGCCCGCGGGGTTATTGGCGACGGTGCGCGGGTTGTGATGGTGAGTCCAATACTTCGTGTCGTAGTTGAACTGCGAGATATTGAAAATTTCATTCTCCGTCTCGACATTGCCGTGCTCGGTGATGCCGATATACACCCCGGCGCGGGCGAGGTTGATTTGCGCGAGGTCGAGTCCGGCGTCGGCCAGCGCCTCGCGCGCGCAATAGATGGCGATGCTCCCGGCGCGCGTGCCGTTGCGGACTTCCTTGCGCTTCTGGTATTTCAGCGCGTCGTAATTGCAGACTCCGGCGAAGACCTCGCCCATATAGCGCATGGGGATGCGCTGGATGTTGGGGCGGCAGCCGAGCAAATTGGCGCGGAATTCGGCGAGGGAATTGCCATTGGGCGCGGTCAGCCCCAGGCCGGTGACGACGATGCGCTCGGCGGCGTTTTTCTGGCGTATGCGCAGGTGGGGCGCAGGCGAGGTGGAAGATGATGGTGAGGCGGCAGACACAGGAGGAACGGTCATTCTAGCAAATCCCGCCGCGCGGGGAAGCCTTTTCCGGCTGAAAATAAATGAATCAGCGCGCCTTCCACAAAATAATTGCAAAGCGAATGACGATGAAAATAAGCCCGACCACAAAGAACAGTTCCCGCTTGCCCAATTCCCAACTGTGGCCGGGTTGCTGGTCGCGGATGAAGTCGCGGCCGGCTTCGGTGGGCTGGGCGAAAAAGCCTTCGGGGAGTTGCTGGCCGTCGATCAATTTCTCGGATTGGATGAGGCCCCAACCTTGGAGAAACTCCAACTCCGTCCAATGATACCGCGCCATCAATTCCTTGCTCAGGACGCCGAGCGGCTTGCGATAGCGAACGTTCCGGGGTGAGCAGTCCTGTTCGTCCTGCAACGCCTCGAGTATTTTTTGCGCGATTTCCTCGGTGGTGTGGGCCATGACGTGGTCGCCAGGAAGCCCTATGGGTTTCCCCCACCCTATTTCACCCCAATGTATTCCCGATAAATTAGGCTCCAACGTAGGCCAGCGACTTGGCCACGCGGGCGACATCCGGCAGGCCTTCGAGGAGGTCGGCGATGGCGTCCCACTTGCCGGAGAGAAGCGCGGAATGGGCCGAGTCGGGCATGGCGGCGGTAAACGTCTTACCCGCGCAGGTCACCGTCTTTTTCGCGACGTCGATGGTGATTTCAGCGGCGGGATTTTGCGCAATCATCTCGGCCAGGCTTTTGATTTCGGCGCCGGACATGGTGAGGCACGGCATGCCGAGGGTGATGGAATTGCCGAAGAAAATCTCCGCGAAGCTTTCCGCAATGACGGCGCGGAAACCATAGCGATAGAGCGACTGCGGAGCGTGCTCGCGCGAGGAGCCGCAGCCGAAGTTGGAGCCGGAGAGGAGGATGCTCGCGCCTTTGAAACGCGGGTCGTTGAGCGGGTGCAGCTTGTCCGAGCCGTCGGCCTGCTTGCGCTCGTCGTAGAAGGCGAATTCGCCGAGGCCGTCAAACGTGATGCATTTCATGAACCGCGCCGGGATGATGCGGTCGGTGTCGATGTCGGCGCCGGGGACGTAAACGCCGCGGCCGGAAACGGAGGTGATTTTTGCGAGAGCCATGATCGGTAATATTTATTTTTTAACCACGGAGGGCACGTAGAACACAGAGAAAGACGGTTAATTGGATTTTCTGTGTGCTTTGTGTCTTCGGTGGTTTAATTTTAGTTTTTAAATACTTCGCGGGCATCGCTGATGACGCCGGTGACGGCCGCAGCGGCGACCATCGCGGGACTCATCAAGATGGTGCGGCCCGTGGGGCTGCCTTGGCGGCCCTTGAAGTTGCGATTGCTGGAGCTGGCGCAGAGTTGGTCGCCGATGAGTTTATCGGGATTCATCGCCAAGCACATGGAGCAACCGGCGGCGCGCCACTCAAAGCCCGCCTCGCGGAAAGTTGCGGCCAGGCCCATTTCCTCGGCCAGTTTGCTCACGCCCTGCGAGCCGGGGACGACAATGGCCTTCACGCCAGCTTTGACGTGGTGGCCTTTGACCAGCCGCGCGACTTCCTGCAAGTCGGAGAGGCGGCCATTCGTGCAACTGCCGATGAAGACAACATCCACCTTCGTGCCCTTAATGGGCTGGCCGGCCTTGAGCTTCATGTGCGCAAAGGCTTCGCGCGCGGTGGCGCGGTCGTTTTCAGGCAGGGAATCCGGCTCGGGTAATTTCTCGTGAATGAACACGGCCTGGCCGGGATTGATGCCCCACGTCACCGTCGGAGAAATATCTTCGGCGCGGATGTTGACGACCTTGTCGTAATGGCAACCAGCGTCGGAAGCGACCGCGCGCCAGCGGGCGACGGCGGCATCCCATTCCGCACCCAGAT
>DATHOB010000170.1:0-4425 GCA_035485355.1 Opitutales bacterium
GAGTGCCGGGAGATAACTGGGATCCAATTTCAGCGCGGCATTGACGTTATTGAGGGCGGCCTGAATGCCGGGCGTGGTGCCTTGCGCCAGTTCGGCCTGGGCGATCCGGACGGCTTGCTCCTTCGCGGATTGATTCGGCACGACTTCGTAGATGATCACATATTGGCCGCGCAAATTGGGATCACCGGGCATGGGGTAGTAAATCGGCCGCAGCCAGGTGGGAACCACCGCGCGCTCGATCAGACTGTAAACGAAGGCATCTTGGATTTTGGGAATTTCCGCGGCGGCGGGGTCAACCTGCCCGGAGGGTTTGGTGAGGACATGCATCCAACCGCGCAGCGGAGCCTCGGCGGCGTATTCGGAATCTACGATGGGGCGGTGCATGTTCTGCGAGAGCCGGGCATATTCCTTGTAGAAGGGATCCCAGGAAAAAATCGCAATGTGGGTAACCCCATATTTTTTAATGAGGGTGAGGGCTTCTTCCGGGGTCTTGGCACTGTAGATGGCCATGTCGGCCTTCAGCCCATCGAGATTTTCCCAATACAAAGTACCAAGGCCCTTGAAGCCACCCCAGTAGCTCATCCAGGTGGTGGTCGTGGGGCCGCTAACCACGACGCCAGTGTCGTTACCGATGCGCGCGCGCAGGCGTTGGGACGCATCACGGGTCACGATTTCCATGATTTCAACATCGGACATGGGTGCGGTCCAGTTCCAGCGCACCCAGTCCATCACCGTGAGCACCGGGCTGGGCAGGAGGACACAGGCCAGGAAAATGCCGAGGGCGGTTTTGCGCGCGACCGACCAGCGGTAGCCCGGATGGAGCCAAAGGGCGAGCGCTGCGCCAACGAGCGCGGGGAGCCAGATGGCGTAACCAATTTCCATCCAGCGCATTTCGCGCAAGGAAAGGAACATGGTGAGGAGGCCGCCGGGCAGGGAGAGCCCAATGAGGGCTTTACAGGGGCGGGGGAAATCCGGCCAGGGCTCCCAGAGCCAAAGGAGGAATACACAAGCGCAGAGTGGTATGGCCAGCATGGGCCAGGTGTAATAATCCAGCGGAAAGTCTTTTTGCGAAAAGAGATAGCTGTGGAATGCCAACAAAAATATGTCGTAAAGGAGAATGCCGACGGCCAGCACGCCAAAAAGCACTTGCCGGGAGTATTTGCACAGCCACGCGAGCATGGGCACGGCTAGCAAGATTAGCGGATTGATCACCGCGAATGCGTACCGCCCGCTGCCGCCGGAATACATCGTGTCGAGGTAACGCCGCATGTCCTTGAACTCGGCGATGTAGTCTTCGTGAAAGATGAATAAGAACCGGCTGTTGTCCGTCCACGAAGCGATCCAAAAAACCTGGTCGGCGAAAACAAAAATAATAAGCGGGACGATGAGGACGGCGAAGGCGCTGCCGGCAAGCCAGGCCCAGTCGCGCGGATTTTCGGCGAGTTTGCCATCGGCCCACCAGCGGGAAAGGCGGAAGAGGATTTCACCGCCCCCAGCCCAGGCGAAGGCATAGAGTGGATGGTTGACCTCGAGGCGCATGCCCAGGTGCGAGGGGAAATATTCCAGCAAGTAGAAAAAGATACTGGTGGCCGCGCCGCTCCAACCCCAGACGCGCCACAAGGAAGGGTCGGCCTTGGCCCAGCTTTGCGGGGAAGTGCCGCGGGCGAAAAGGCCGGTGGCCAACAACGCACCCAAGCCGATTTCCGCGAGCACCGGAGCTTCCGACGCGGTGCTGACCCACAGCCCCACCCCACCGGCCACTCCCGAGGCAATGAACCACTGACGCGCTTGTGCGCGATTGGGCAGCCACGCTAGCAGGCGTGAACCGACAGGTTCTTCGACTTTGGCGGTTTTGGCGGACTTATCTTTGGGTAAGGCGAATGGCTGTTTAAAGAGAATGAACAGCGCCACCAAGATGTTCACCCCTGCCAGACCGAACAGGCAACAAGTGAGGGTCGGCAAGGTCTGGACGGCCAACATGGGCGCGCGCCACGCCCACGACAGCAGGGCGGAGGTGTGCGTAATGGGCAACAGGTTGACGATAGAGGCGGGATCGGATATTAGATAATAATATAAAAGCCCGCAAAAAATGGTGAAAACCGAACCGAGAAACAAAACGGAGGCCGACATGTTGCCGGGGGTAGGGAGCCAGGCGAAGAAGGTGGGCGTGGCGTTTTTTCCCGAGGGAGGTGTTGCATCTGGTATATTCTCCACGAGCGGTTGAGTATCCGCTGCTTCATTGGGCCGGATGCTTGTGCGAATCCACAAAAAGAGCGTGAGCACCAGATTAAGAAAAGCGATGGTCAGCAACACCGCCGCCAGGGAAGGCGATTTTCCTCCCGACACCAGCCACAGACCCACACAAAAGACGAGACCGGCCAGAATCATCCCGCCCAATGCCTGCCAGCGGCTGGGCATCCACGCCCGACCGGGAGAAAGGGCCGCCGCGCCACCATCGGTGCGTACCCAGCCCGCGGCACCGCCCAGCAGAAAGAGCACGGTGAGCAACGCGCTGAGCGAAGCGAGGCCATGGTGGTCGCTTTTGCCTTCGGAAAATGATTCGTAGAGCGGGCCGATGGCACCCATGCCAAAAACAGTCAGCGCCGTCAGCCCGGAGCCAAACCGCCGTGCCAACGTGGGCGCCAGTAGGATAACCATGAGCACAATCAGCATAGTGTTGGCAAAGGGCACGACATCCTCCACCGCATACGGCAGCGCCACCCCGCCGAAGGTGCGCTCCGTCCACGCCAATAAGGCGACCCACCAGCGAAAGGATGAACTCCAATGCACTTCCCGGCCCGGTTCTTTTTCCGGCGCGGTAATTTGGGGCGTGTGGTAATTGTCGTAATCCACCCAGCGCACGCGGGCTTCACCCTTGGCGAGCATGTCCTGGGTTTGCATAACCCAGTGGTAGCCGTCCATGCCGACGTAGGGGAGGATTTCGTCACGCTGGCCCAGAGCGTAGCCCGTCGGCGAACTTAAGTCCGCCGCAGGGGGTAGGTAGAGGTGCTCGGTACTGACGGAGTAGGTGGTGGCGAGGTGAATGATGGTGTCAACTGTCACGTACGCGGCCATCAAAACCAATGCGACAACCCATAACCGCCGGCAGAGGTAACGCCAGGCATCCATAGGAGCAGGCCATTAGGTGTAAACACTTTCCGAGGGTTGGCAATGCCCAAGGAGGAAATATGTTGGGGAATCGAGAAATGAATTGAAGCGGGTGAATATAAAAAATTAACACCCGGTGTTTCGCTTCATGATGAAGATTACGGATCGATTAATCCTTAAGCAATTTTGCCAAGGTGTCCCGCATGGCGTCCGCCCAGACGGTGTAACCGGCAGCGGTGGGGTGCAGGCGGTCGCGCGTTTGGAAGAGCGTCGGATTCACATGACCGTCCGCTCCGAGAAACTTCGGCCCGATATCGAGGAAGAAGACGTGTTGTTGGTCGTCGAGTTTGGCGATAGCCTGGTTGATGACGGGGATTTGCTGCATGGCCAATTCGTCGTCACCGCGCGGGAAGATGGCGAGGAGGAGAATTTTGGCGGCGGGGAAGTCCTTGCGCAATTCCGCGACGACGGCGGTGACGCCTGCGATGGCTTCGTCGTTGGTATTGCGCCATTGCATGCCCGCCGCGGTGGTTGCGCCACGGGTGACCACGCCGGTATTGTTGGTGCCAATCATCAAGACGACAACTTTGGGCGAGAAGCCCTGGCCTTCGCCGTTTTGCAAGCGCCAGAGAACGTTTTGGGTCTTGTCCGCGGTGTAGGCAAAATCAGCGGCTTTGAGTGAACCATAGTTGGCATCCCAGACGGCTTTGCCGGTGGCCGAGCGCGCACTGGAAACGCCGATCCAAAAATCGGTGATGGAATCGCCCACAAACAGCAAATCGATGTCACCCTGTTTGGCTTGTATGACGAGCCGTTGATGCACCGTTTGGTAATTGCCGGTGGCGGATTGGGGGACGGGCTTGAGTGCGGGATTATCGCGCGGGCCGGGCGGTTCGGCGGTGGTCTTGGCGACGTTGAATGCCCCCGCCGAATCCGGCCAGGTGGGCATGTAGTTCAACGGCGTCGAGCCGCCGATTTTCTCGGGGGTGGCGCAGCCGCCCAGTTGCAGGGCGAGGGCGAGCGCAAGGAGGGCAAAGGGGAATAACTTGGTGGGGTATTTCATAAATGGGGTAGGGGTGAGATTATGGAAGTATTTGGGAAAAATGGAATACTGTATTTTCAAATTTCCGTTTTTCTGGCGGAGCGAGTGCCACCCCATGACCGAGAATTCGCCCCCGAATATGTCGGATTTGGAATGGGGCGGTTTCTAATGAAATACCGGAGATAATTCTTAATTTCTGATTTATGTTTACGAATGAGTTACATTTCGCATCTGGCGGGTGTCTATTATAATCACGCGTCTTCTTTCCCTTGGAC
>DATHOB010000171.1:0-3828 GCA_035485355.1 Opitutales bacterium
TGCACCAACCGTTGCGAAATACTCAGGCCCAATCCAGTGCCACCGTAAAGTCGAGAAGTCGAACCATCCGCCTGACGGAAAGCTTCGAAAATCAAATCCTGTTTGTCGGTGGGTATGCCAATGCCGGTGTCACGGACGCGGAAGTGCAGCATGCGTTGTCCGTCAATCGTGCCCTCATTCTCCACCGTCAGCACGACTTCGCCTTTTGCTGTGAATTTCAACGCATTGGATACCAGATTGGAAACAATTTGCCGCAGTCGACCCGAGTCTCCCAATAAACTATCCGGTACATCGTAATTTGCCATGAATCCGAGGTCGACGTTCTTTTCCGCTGCCCGGAGTGAGAAAGTCTTGATGGTGTTGTCCAGGCAGTCCCGCAACGAGAACGGGGCATCATCGAGGATGAATTTGCCAGCTTCGAGCTTCGAAAAATCCAACACGTCGTTGACGATGCCGAGCAGGGCATGCGCGGAGTTTTGGACCATGCACAAATAATCGCGCTGCTGGGCGGTGAGCTGGGTGTCCAGTGCGAGTTCGACCATGCCAATGACCCCATTCATCGGCGTGCGGATTTCGTGGCTCATGTTGGCGAGGAACTCGCTTTTCACCATCGCCGCGCGCTCGGCTTCGCGCCGGGCTTCCTCGGCACGGGTTTTCTCCGCCTCCATTTCCCGGGTGCGGGCCTCGAGTTCCAAGCTGCGTTCGAGCAGGCGCGAACTGAGCACGGCGCTATACAATAAATTGCTGGCGGAATTGGTCAGGCGGATGGCATCCAGCGCCCGGCGCTGGTCAAACTCCACATCCAACACCCCCACTTGTTTGCCTTGGAAGGACACCCCCAAACGCAAGAGGCACTGACCGGGTGAGATTAATTCCTCAATCCAAGATTGGGGCGTGCTTTTTTTTACCTCCTCGGCATCAACTTCCTTGGCTTTGTTGATGGATTGCGCCACCCACACGCGCCGTGGGCCTTCCCGTGCCTCCAGGCGGAACATCTTGATGTCGAGTTTGCGCCGGATTTGGTCCAGCACGTTGGCGGCCCCGTGCATATTGGTGACGCTGGTGGTAGCGGGCTGGAAAGTGCTGAATATCTGCTGGGTCGAGCTCCAGAGCGAGTCGCGATAGTCGCGGTAATTGTCCACATAGTTCTCTGCGCGCAATTCCGACAGGCAGTGGGAAACAAACGTCTCCCGCTGCACCGGGTCGGAGATTTGTTCGGGCGCGTGCAGGAAATGTTTTTCTAGTTCGGTCAGGGCGAAATGAAAATAGAGATCGTTTTTGCCGCGATAAATCAACTCCCGCACTCCTGCCCGCAGCGTGGTGATGGGCTGGCTGCTGGCGGCGGCGGTTTCGGTGACAAAATGCAAAATCTCGCTGGTGCGCCGGCGGACAAAAGGGCCGGAACTTTCAATATGCGTGGCCACATCCGGCTGGATGATTCCCGGCTTGAGAAATTCTCCTGTGGCCAGAGTCTCGTCCACCACGTTGGTCAGCGCGCGGCAAGATTGGCGGAACACAAAATGCGGGGCCAGGATGTGGCTGGTGCAGCGGGCAAAGGGCTTTCCCTTGGCCGCGCAAAGCATTTGCACCGCTTGATAACCGTATTCGTAAAGCGGTTGCACTATGGTGGTCAGGGGCGGGTCGAGCAAAGCCGGGTCGCATTGTTCCACGAAGGAAAAATTGTCAAACCCCGTCACCGAGACATCCTGCGGCACTTCCAAGCCATGCCGTTGTAAAGCCACACAGGCGCCATGGGCCAACAGGTCATTAGCGCAGACGACGGCAGTTCCCCTTCCGCCTTTCCGTAAAAATTCATTCATTGCGCCATCGCCATCCGCCGTCAACCAGTTGCCCGCGGACAATAAATTTTCCCGTGGGCACGATATCCCCATCCGCGCCAATGCCCGCACAAAGCCCTGGCGGCGTAATTCGTTTTCCGGGTTGGCGGCAGGACCGCCTAAAAAGATAAAATTCCGGTGTCCCAGTCGGGCCAGGTAATCTACCATGCCTTCAATCGCTCCAGAATTATCCACCGTGATTTGTGCGTATTTCGGGCTGATGTCATAGGCCGTGACGGCGATGGGAACATCACGCTCACTCCATTTTGAAAGTTGTTCCAAGTCGTGGCGCTCTTCCGGGCGATCGACGAGCAATCCGTCAAGTTTGATGCCTTCAATCAAACCGAATTGGCGGAATACGATCACCCGCGCGCCTAATTCGCGCGCCGCAAGACTTGCGCCGAGTGATACGGCCGAGGAATTGCCTTTGTGAAGGGGAGAAAATATCCCAATGAGCGGGGAGGTCATGTCGGCTGATTTGTACGCGAAGTATATAGCACTACTGCTCTCGTGCCCATCCGGTGAATCCTGTAGTTATTGGCCTTATTAAGTGGATATTACCGCCTAGAATTATCAGCGTTTGATATTCAAATCCAGCTCTTTTAAAGAATTTTAAAAATTCATAAGTCATTTATAGTTAAACATTAAAAAACAATTTCACCGATGAATCTCCGAACAGCCCGAAATTAATGATGGGGTAATAACCCCATATTTGTTCATTTTTGCTACTTTGCAGCCGTGATTTTGACGATGGCGGTTTGGCGGATGTCATCCGATGCCGCACCGATTTGGAATTCATACGCGCCCGCCGCAACGACATAATCTTTTTTCACCGTGTCCCACAGGCGCAGGTTTTTGGTCGGAATGCTAAATGGCACTACGACATGATTTCCTTTTGAAATGGATACACGTTGAAACGCCACCAAACGCTGGCGCGGTACCAGCGGGTCGGTATTGCCTTGCGGATGGGCGTAGATCTGCACGACCTCATCGCCATCGCGGTCGCCGGTATTGGCGATATCAATGCTCAATGTGATTGTTCCATCACCGTCCACCGTATCTACGAATAGCTCCGGCTTGCTGTATTGGAATTGGGTGTAGCTCAGCCCATGCCCGAATGCAAAGAGCGGCTTTCCAGTGAAGTAACGATAAGTTCGGTTCGCCATGCTGTAGTTGTCGAATGCCGGCAAATCGGCGGTGGATTTATAGAATGTCACCGGCAGGCGTCCGGCGGGGTTGTAGTCGCCAAAGACCACGTCGGCCACTGCTGTGCCGCCATTTTCGCCGGGATACCATGCTTGCAAAATTGCGGGAATATTCTCGGCTTCCCATGGCATGGCCATCGCGCTGCCACTGCAATTCACAAACACCACCGGCTTTCCGGTATCCTTCAATGCCTTCAACATTTTGGTTTGGATATCCGGCAATTCGATGCGGGTGCGGTCACCACCGGAAAATCCATCGTAATTAGTCGTCATTTCCTCGCCTTCCAGATTCGCACTGATGCCGCCGACATAAATGACCACGTCGGCGTCCTTGGCCAGCGCCACGGCATCATCAAATGTTTGTTGAGGATCTGTCGCTGGCGCTGCCCCGCGCCCACCGCGTGGCCCGGTGAATCCCGTCACCAACGGGCATCCCGCGGAATAAGTAACTTCGCAATTAGTGCCTGCCAGCGCAGCGCGTATTCCGGCCAAAATGGTTACGGGCTTCGAGGGCGTGCCATTGTAGTTAGCCGAGAGCATCGTGGCAGAATCGGCATTTGGGCCAATGACGGCGATTTTCATGAGCTTCGTCTTGTCCAGCGGCAGCACGTCCGTGTTTTTCAACAAGACGATGGATTCGCGCGCCGCCTGCAGTGCGAGGGTCGAGTGTTCGGGGGTGTCCACATCGGCCATAGTGTATTTCGAATACGGCACTTTGTCCGGCGGGTCGAACATGCCCAGGAGAAAACGCGATTTGAGTATCCGATGCAGTGCCTGGTCAATTT
>DATHOB010000172.1:0-4816 GCA_035485355.1 Opitutales bacterium
GCAGCGTCACCGGGTCGCGGCACAGCGACGCCAGAATCAACGCCCGGTTGGTGATGCTTTTCGAGCCGGGTAATTCGACCGCGCCGCGCACCGGCTGGGTAAAGGGAACTATGGGCAGGGGGTCTTTCACGGAGAATAAAATTCAAAGCTGATTTAAAAATGCCTTTAGCATTTTTCACCGAGGGGTCGCAACCTGGCCCGGAAATCGCGCCCGCGTTCGAGGAGGTGCTGAAGCGCAATCGGCTGGCTGTTGCGCAGCGCGGAGCGCAGGTGCAGCAGTTCCGTCTCCAGGCCGTCGAGTGCGCGCAATATCTCCTCGCGGTTTTCCATCGCGATTGCCATCCACAGTTTCGGGTCCCCGGCGGCGACGCGCGTCGTGTCCCGCAAGCCCGGCCCGGCATAATGCACCCAATGAGGGTCGCGCGTGCCGAGGTAGGCGCAATACGCGGAGGCCAAAAGGTGCGGTAAATGGCTCAGGTGCGCGACGATTTCGTCGTGCTTTTCCGGCGTCGTGGAGGCCACTTCCATGCCCAGTGCCTTCCAAAACCGCGTTACACGATCCACATCTTTCGCCGGAGTATCTACCAACGGCGTGACAAAACACGCACGACTTTGGAACAACTCGGCGTTGGCGTGTTCCAGGCCGCCTTTTTCCGAACCCGCCATCGGGTGCGAACCCACGAAGGCGACTTTTTTCGGCAGCGCGGCGCGGCCCAGCCGGCAAATCAAACTTTTGGTCGAGCCCACATCCGTCACCAGCGCGCCCGCTTTCAATTTCGGCGCAATTTCCTCGAGCAACGGCACAATGGTGTCCACCGGCGTGCAGGCGATGACCAGGTCGGCCTTCGCCACCGCTTTGCGCGCGTCGGCAAACACGGCGTCGCACCACGGCTGGCCCTCGCATTTCGCGCGGGTCTCCGCGCGGCGCGACCACGCCGCCGTGCTCTGGCACAGCCCGCGCGCCTTCGCGGCTTTGAGCAGCGAAGCGCCGAGCAACCCCGGGCCGAGAATGGTGATTTGTTTGAACATGGCTCAACTGCCCGGTTTTTGCACCGGCAACGCGGCGAGTGCGGGCGGCAATTTATCCGCCGCGTAGGTCGGGAAGCTCATTTCCAACAACGAAACCGGCGGAGTTTTCAAAGTGGATTTGCCCTCGCTGCGGTCCACCAGCACCAGCACGGCGACGGGCATGGCCTGCGCCGCGGTGATGAGGTCCAGGCACTCCTGCACGCGGCCCCCGCGGGTGACCACGTCTTCGACCACCAGCACGCGCTCGCCCGGCGCGAATTTGAAGTTGCGGCGCATCACCAGCTTGTCGTTTTCCTTCTCGGCAAAAATGAAGCGCTTGTTCGTTTGCCGGGCGACTTCCTGGCCCAGCACCAAACCGCCCATTGCGGGCGCCAGCACGGTGGCAAAATCGCGGCGGGTAAATTTCTGCAACAGCAGCTCGCACAGGCGCGTTACCGCCGCCATGTTCTGGCAGACCTGCGCGCACTGGAAATAGTGCCCGCTGTGCAGCCCGGAGCGCAGCACGAAGTGCCCTTCGAGCAGCGCGCCCGTTTTTTTGAAAATGTCGAGGACTTCTGTACCGGTGGGGTCCATCCGCGGAAGGGTGGGGGAAGGCGGGCGGCTTGGCAAGAAGGGAGAAGCTGTTTGAATAAGTTTGGCGGGCGCAGCAAGTCTGCGCCCCTACAAATGCATTCCGACCAAGAGCGCCGTTCCGGGTGTAGGGGCGCAGTCTTGCTGCGCCCGTTTCTGGTTATAGCCATCAAACGGATATACAACCGAAGCTGTTTGCCGCCAGCCGGTTCATTCTTGACCCCGCCCGCGCTTTCCGGCAATTTCTTCCCCTTCCCCCCACGGCGAAGTAGCTCAGTTGGTAGAGCAGAGGACTGAAAATCCTTGTGTCCCCGGTTCAATTCCGGGCTTCGCCACCTTTTTAAGCCATCGAGGGTATATGAGAAAAGAACCGCTGACTTAAATGTGTCACTGCTAACCTTCGCCACGCGGGCTAATATACTCTATGCATTTTTAGTTTGCTGGCCGTTGTTCGAGCATGTTTGTTGGCGGTCTAATGAAAACACCCCTAATCATTATGGCAGTCGCGATGCTTTTCGCTGGCTGTGCAGACCCCGCGCCACCAGAAGCAGCTTTACCCTCGGGAGCGCCATATTCCCCCGTTAAAACTTCTTACAGCGGATTTGACAACGCAAAGGTTGTGACGGTTGAACCAATCTCGAATACCCAAAATAGCACCGTAAAATTGAATACTGTTCTAGGTGCTCAATGGAATGCAGCCCATCCAGAAGACGTAATATTGATCGCGGGGGTTTTTAGTCTTAAGGATAGACAAGGAATAGCTGAGGCTGAATTGATTGGCATAACAGGGGCTGAATTGAACATTGATGGAGAAAAAACTGATCTACAGCCAACCGGAACAATCCCAGTAATAACTGACAATTTTATCCTGATGGAGTACACCAACGGCTACACCACAAAGCTCTCCGTTATCGACAAGATTTTGAAATCGAAACGCACTTGGCTGCGAGTACACACGCCAACGGGAACCGTAGAAAATGCGGTGATAGATGGCGGGTTAGAAAGCGGTGCATACCAGGCGCTTGAAAAATTTATGGTGACGGTGAATGCACCATAAACACTCTTAACGCGCACAGATGATTGGACGCAAAAGTTAGCGCAATAGCATCCGCACTTTGGACTGTTACTCGCCAGCTTACCTCTGGAGCCTCAACTGCCAACAGCCAGTAATCGTTCGTCTATGGTACAAGCAATGGCTACGGCAAAATTCCACCCGGATGTAATTGGGTGCCAACGTAAGCTGTCTGCCAAATTTATCATTTCTTGCCGAGAGTCCTATTCTTGGGTTTGCTAGTTCAATCATTACGGTTCCATCTTCAACTTCTCCGTCCGCTTCGAGCAAGCGCCTGCTGCCCTGGCTGGTCGCCGTGGCGTTTTTCATGGAGTCGCTGGACACGACGATTCTGAACACCGCCGTGCCGACGATTTCGCATGTGCTTAATGTTGCGCCGCTGAGCATGAAGTCCGTGCTGGCCAGTTACACCTTGAGCCTCGCGGTGTTCATTCCCATCAGCGGCTGGATGGCGGATCGTTTTGGCACCCGCCGGGTCTTTGCCTCGGCCATCGGCCTCTTCACGCTGGGTTCTTTTCTCTGCGGCATTTCGAGCGACATTCATCTGCTGGTCGTGTGTCGTATTTTGCAAGGTTGCGGCGGGGCGATGATGGTGCCGGTGGGCCGCCTCACGCTGGTGCGGACGTTTGCCAAAAACGAACTCATCCGCACGATGAGCTTCGTGGCGATTCCCGCCTTGGTGGGCCCGATGCTGGGGCCGGTGACAGGTGGGTTGATTGTCGGCTACCTCCACTGGCGGTTCATTTTCTTTGTGAATATCCCGATTGGGCTGGTCGGGCTGCTGATGGTTTACCTGCACCTGCCGGACTACCGGGAAGAAAAGTCCAAGCCGCTGGATTTGATTGGGCTGATTCTTTTCGGCACTGGTATCGGGCTTTTGTCGTACGTGTTGGAGATTTTTGGCGACCATACCTTGAGCCCGCGGGAGATTTTTGGCCTCTTGGCCATTTCCCTCACGCTGATTGCCGGGTACGCCCTGCATGCGCAAAAAATCAAATTTCCGCTGCTCCAGTTGTCGCTCTTTCAAATCCGCACGTTTCGCGCGGCGGTGAGCGGCAGCTTCTTCACCCGGTTGGGCATCGGCGGCGTACCCTTCCTGCTGCCGCTGCTGTATCAAGTGGGCCTCGGCTATACTCCCATCCAGTCCGGGCTGCTGATCATGCCCCAGGCCATTGCCGCCATGAGCACGAAATTCCTGCTGCCGCGAATTCTGAACCGCGTGGGCTACCGCGGCGTGCTCATTTCCAACACCGTGATCCTCGGCATCCTCCTCTTGCTCTTTGCGACCATCGGGCTCGGCACGCCGACCTGGCTCATAGTGGTGCAGGCGTTTTGCTACGGGGCCTTCACCTCGCTGCAATACACGAGCATGAACACGCTCGTCTATGCGGATATCGCCGAGCCGCAGACGAGCAACGCCAGCTCCATTGCCAGCACCATGCAGCAAATGTCTCTCAGCTTTGGCGTGGCCTCCGCCGGATTGACGACGGCGATTTTCATTCCCGACCGCTACCATGCCGATGCGCCGGAAATGATTCGCGGCATTCACGAGGCCTTTATGGTGCTGGGCGTTTTTACCATCCTATCCACCCTCATTTTCCGCAAATTGAAGAGCGACGATGGCGCCAAAGTCAGCCAGCAAAAAGTCATGCCCGTGGGGTGATGCTTCCAACATCCCAGTAATTTATTTTGCAGCGGATCCACCCGACGCTGGCGGTGCGGATTGCGGAGCTTCCCAGCCGCCACCGAGGGCTTTGATGAGCAGCACCGTGGAGGCCAGCCGCTCGTTCAAAATTTGTTCTGCGGCGAGTTGGTTGCTTAATAAGGTGCGATTGGCATCAATCACGTCCAAGTAGGCAAGCAATCCCTGGCGGTATTGCAAGTCGGTCAGGCGGACATAATCCTGCGAAGCGCTCACGGCCGCGGCCTGGCTCTTGGCTTCATCCGCCCGCGTGTGCAGGTCGGTCAGGGAGTTTTCGACATCTTGGTACGCGCTCAGCACCTGTATGCGGTATTCCGCCAGGTCCTGCTGATAAATCGCTTTTTGCTGATCCAATTCGGATTGCAACTTGCCGCCGTTAAACAGCGGAAGGCTCAGGCTCGGCCCGAGGGACCAGATGCGGCTTTCCCAATCCAGCAAGTTCG
>DATHOB010000173.1:0-2127 GCA_035485355.1 Opitutales bacterium
TGCAACTGCCACCCTGAAACTCAGCAAAGCCGCAACCGCCAGTGCGGGAAATTTCACGGTTGTGGTCACGAATACATCCGGTTCAGTCACCAGTTCCCCGGTGGGACTTTCGGTGAAATAACCGGGGAAGAATAGTTCGTAAAGCGGCGGCCAATTACGCCGCTTTCTTCGCGGATTTTTCTTTCTTCGGCCACCAGCCCTTGAGCACACCGATGCGCGTGGCCAGCGCTTCGGCTAGAACCGCGAGCACCAGCGCAATCAAAATCCATGGGCGCAAGGTGCGGTAATACTGCCGGCCAAGGTCACGCCAGGCCTCGGGCAATTCCGTGATTTCCCGGCCGCCACTGGCGGCCACCAGCGCGCGCAGCGAACGCGGCCCGGCCGGGTCGCGCAGCCATTCCAAATCCAGCCCCGGCGCCAGTGGACCAAATGGCAGCGAGTAATCCCCGACTTGCACCGCGCCAATGGCGGGCTGACCGGGTTTGAGTCGCACATGGGCTTGAAAATGCCCGGGTTCGAGCCGCTCCCAGGTGATGTTTTGCACATTGTCCGGCGCTTGATCGGTGTTCGGGCCGTTTTGGGTGTAGATCGCTTTGGGGAAATTTTTCGCCAGCTCGGCGTCAAGTTTCTGGTCGTAGAGCAAATCGAGCACCATCTGGTCGCCATCCAGCTTGGCGCGCACGCCGAGACCGTCCGGAGCCTCGGTGCCCATGAGCCAGCGCGTGACGGACGTCACCAAATCACTGTAGCCCGGCCACGCGCGGATGTTTTCGGAATGCGGCCCGGCGAGCGGGAAAGTAATCGCCGCGGCCCGGCCTGATTCGTGTTGCCAGAATGCGACCAGCGGCGAGGCATCCGCATCGCCGGTCAACGCCGCCTGCGTCGCCTTCGGCTTGAGGTAGCACATGTTGAAGGCGTCAATACTATCCAGCCAGTCGAGGTTTTTGGCCGCTATTTCCATCCAGCCCGTCGAGCCTTTGAGCGGCGTAACCTGGGTGAGAAAGCTCGACCGCGCCACCGCCACGGTGTCTTGCGTGAAGATGTCCACCAAGTCGTTCGCATCACTGCAAAAGAAAATGCGCCCATTGCCCGCTGCCGCAATCTGGCGCAGGAAGTCCGCGCCGCTGTCCGTGTCTTGACCCAGTCCAATGCAGGTTATTGTGCAATTGGCGTCGGCAATCTGTTTGACGATATCAAAGGTGCCTTCATTTTGCTGAAGGGCGTCATTGGCGTCGGCAAACAATATGATGTGTTTTTGCCCCACGTCGGATTTTTGCAATTCGGCCCAGGCCGCCCGCAAGCCCACCGGCACAACGATGCCGCCCCCCTGACTGGCGATACCCGCGACGTTGTTGATTTTTCCCTGACGGTCCGGGTCGGTAGTAGATAGCGACACTATCGGGTAGGCCTGCGTGTCCACCGCGAAAACCGAGACCAAATCCTTCGGGCCGAGCTGGGTGATTGCGCCGATGGTGCCCGCGTCGGCCAATTCGATTTTCTGTTTGCTCCCGCCGCTGCTGGGTACCGACGCGCGCATGGAGCCGGAGCGGTCGAGCACAATCGCCATCGCGACCATCAGCTTGCGTTTTTCATCGCGCAATTCCAACGAGACCGGCAATAAATCGTCTATCGGTGATTTATAATACCCCCCGGAGCCGAAACTATTTTTGCCGCCGAGCATCAACAATCCGCCACCCTGATCGTTCACAAAAAACGCAATTGCCTTCAAAAAATCTACCGGCACATCGCTCGCGGGCACGTTGTCGAGGATAACGCCGCGCGCGCCACTCAGCCGCCCGGCGGATAAATTGTGCATATCCGTCTCCAAGTCCACATGCACGCCTTGTGCTTGGAGCGCGGCGGCGACCGGATCGTCGGGATAGGCGGAGACAATCAACACGCGCGGGGCGGAAATGGCTTCGACCCACGTTTCCGCGGCGTTGTTGCCGGGTACCGGGTCGTTTTCGGGCAGCAGCCGCGTGACGTAATGCACCGCGCCAGCCTTGTCGATGCGGTCAGTCAGGCGCACGCGCGCCAGGCCGTTTTCAAAATTCGCCGTGCCTTTGGCCACGACCTTGCCGTCGCGCTCCAATTGATAGGGCACACTGGCCGTCGCCACCCCATCCA
>DATHOB010000174.1:0-6046 GCA_035485355.1 Opitutales bacterium
ATTTTTATGGGCGCGGTGATGCGGCACGGCGGCTACGCGCTCACCATCCCGACGTTTCCTTACTCGACGCTCGACGGCCACTTGCTGCCGACGGGATGGAGCTTTCCCATCGCGATTAATTTTGCCCACCGCGTAGGTGCGTGTGTGGTGACGGTGGCGATAATTGGCCTGGCGGTGAGCGTGTATGGCAATGAGGCGGCGCGGCGGCAACTAGGCTCGTGGCTCACGATTATTTTGCTGACCGTCGCGGTGCAAATCGCTCTGGGAGCGGAGGTTATATGGAGTACAAAGAATCCTAATGTGGCGACGGCCCACCTGCTGACAGGGGCCTTTTTGCTTGCCTCGACGTGGTTGTTGACGTTTCTTGCTTATCGGTCGAAATGGTGGCCGGCGGATGTGAAAACCCAGTCAGAATTGTCCTCGTCCCCCACCCTTGCACCTGATTTCCGATGAGTATCAAAGTCCATGCCGTCTTGCTGCCCGCCGCTGCCCAACCGGCGGCGCGCACGCGCGACTTGCTGGGCGAGTATTGGGAGCTGACGAAACCGCGGTTGAGCTTTTTGTCCGTAATTACGGCGCTAGTGGGCTACCTCGTGGCGCGGCCGGAGCGTAATTTTTCCATCGTGACCTGTCTGTTGGTCGGGACGACTTGCGCCGCATTTGGCGCGGGGGTTTTGAACCAGTGGATTGAGCGCGAAATTGACACGCGCATGGCGCGCACGCGCGGGCGGCCACTGCCCTCGGGCGCAGTATCGCCGGCGGCGGCGCTGATTTTTGGTTTGGCATTGGCGTCTTTTGGGCCGGTGGTTTTGTGGCTCGGCGTAAACGCATTGGCGGCGGGGCTGGCGCTGGCAACGCTGGCGAGTTATCTGCTGGTTTATACACCGTTGAAACGCCACACGCCGTGGTGCACCTTGGTGGGCTCGATTCCCGGCGCGCTGCCCCCGCTCATCGGCTCGGCGGCGGCGAACGGCAGCATTTCCCCTTTGGGCTGGATTTTGTTTGGCGTGCTCTTCGCCTGGCAGATACCGCATTTTCTGGCGCTGGCGTGGACGTATCGCCGCGATTACGCGCAAGCCCGCCTGCCGATGAGCACCGTGGCCGACCCGACGGGTCGCCGCGCCGCGCGGGTAAGTCTGCTTTTCACCGCGGCATTGCTGGTGTGCAGCATGTTGCCGGTGGCGCTGGGCTTGGCCCATGTTATCTATGGTGTGGTGGCGCTGGGCATTGGCGGCTGGTTCTTGCAGCGCGCGTGGAAATTTGCCCGTGCGGATGAAACCAATCGCGACGGCCCGGCCCGCAAATTATTCCTCGCGAGTTTGGCCTATCTGCCGCTGACGCTGGCGGCGTTGGTGCTCGACCGGCTGCTGGGATGATTATGACCTTGTCGTCGATTCCCTTTCCGGAAGTCAACGCCTGCCTGAACGGCTCGGCGACGTTATTGCTCATGGCGGGTTTTATCTTGATCAAGCAAAAGCGCGTGGCGGCGCACCGGGCGGTGATGCTGACGACATTTACGGTTTCGGTGATTTTTTTAATCAGTTATCTGGTGGGGAAATTCGTCAACGGCCTGACGATGTTTGACGGCACGGGCGTCTGGCGCACCGTTTATTTTACGATTTTAATCACGCACACAATTCTCGCCATCGTGATTGTGCCGTTGATTTTGCGGACGTTGTGGCTGGCGTTGAAGGGTGATATCGTGCGCCACCGCAAGTGGGCGAAGTGGACGTTTCCGCTGTGGTATTATGTGTCGGTCACCGGGGTCGTGGTTTACTTCATGCTCTTTCGCTGGTTTCCGCATCATCAGGCTTAAGGAGAATTTTTCAAGATTTCGGTGCGTTCATTTTCTTAATAATTTCCGTCGTGCTGTGGCCGGGGAGGAAAGACATGAATTCGATGCGGGCGCCACATTCCTGGAGCGCGGCGCGTTCGCCGGGGTCGAGTTTTTCCAGCGTGTAATCGCCCGCCTTGACATAAACATCAGGGCGGATGGCGCGGATTTCGCGGTCGAGGCGCGGGGTGTCGAAAATAAAAATGGTGTCCACAAAATCAAGCGCGCCGAGATTTTGGGCGCGCTCGGGGGCTTTTTGCACCGGGCGCGTCGGCCCCTTGAGGGCGCGGACGCTGGCATCACCATTGAGCGCGATGAAGAGCGCCCCACCCTTTTCCGCCGCGGCGCGCAGATAATGCAAATGACCTGGATGCAGCAAATCGAACACCCCGTTGGTGAGTACGACGAGGGTTCCTGCCGCGCGCAATTCCTCGCGGCGGGCAACGGCAGCTTCCAAGGTGCGAAGTTTGGGTGTCTCAGGCATTGCTAAACAGTTCACCGCAAAGACGCGGAGGACGCAAAAGTTTTTCCACGAATGGACACGAATAAAAATGAGGTTAATAACAAGAAATATTCGTGTCCATTCGTGGATAAAGGCCCTTCCTTGCGCTCTTTGCGCCTTGAAGTTCAAAAATACTACATTTCGAAAAACCGTTTTGCTTTTTGGAAAAACGATTCGCTCGTCGGGCGCTCGGCGTCACCGCAGGCGCGGCCGAATTCCTCGAGTTTTTCCTTTTGTTCGTTGGAAAGTTTTTTAGGCACCTCAATTTCAACATGGACGTATTGGTCGCCGTGTTCGCTGCCGCGCAACGAAGGCATGCCGCGACCGCGCAGGCGGAGCAGCGTGCCGCTTTGCGTGCCCGCTGGGATTTTCAACTGCGCCTTGCCAGTGAGGGTCGGTACGTCGAGCGTGCCGCCCAGCGAGGCGAGCGTGAATTTGATGGGGATGGTGGTGTGCAGGTCGTCGCCATCGCGCTGGAAGAGCTCGTGCTCGCGCACGTGGAGAAAAATATACAAATCGCCCGTGGCGACACCGGGCCCGCCCGCCTCGCCACCGGCGTTGGAGCGCAACTTTTGCCCACTATCCACCCCCGGTGGAACGCGGACTTTTAATTTCGTGGTTTCCTCGACGCGACCTGCGCCGCGACATTTGGCGCAGGGGCGCTCAATGAGTGTGCCCTGACCATGACAGGACGGGCACGCCTGCCGCACGCTGAAAAAGCCGCGTTGGGAAATGACCTGACCATGACCGCGACACGTCGGGCAGGTCTGGCGCTTGGAGCCCGGTTCGGCGCCCGTGCCATTGCAAGCATCGCATTGGGCGGCGCGGCGGTATTTGATTTCCTTTTCGACGCCCGCAGCGGCTTCCTCGAGCGTGATTTCTAGATCATAGCGCAAATCGCCGCCACGTTGTTGGCCGGACTGGCCGAACATATCCTCAAAGCCGCTACCCCGGAACATTTCGCGGAAAACATCCATCGGGTCGTGGAAGCCACCCGTGCCCCCGCCCGCCCCCCCGCCACCGCCTTGAAATGCAGCATGACCAAAACGGTCGTAGGCGGCGCGCTTCTGGTCGTCGCTCAGCACCTCGTAGGCATGGCCGATTTCCTTGAATTTCTCCTCGGCCGTCTTATCCCCCTGATTTTTATCGGGATGGTATTTGACGGCCAAGCGGCGGTAAGCCTTTTTGATTTCTTCGCCGGAGGATTCACGAGTGACCTCGAGCAATTCATAGTAGTCAACGCGGGTGGACATGGAGAGAGACGGAAAGGTATCAAGGTGAACGTGACAATCAACAGTGTGCAGTGTGGTGTGTGGAATGTGAAGTTAAAACCTACCCGCGATACACAATATTGAACTTCACACTTCACATCTCACACTTCACACTCCTGCAGTAACCAGTAGCCCTACTACCTCCATGAAACCCACCGCCATCCCAGACGTTTTCCGCCAGCTATCGCGGCGGAAATTTATCCGCAATTCTTCGTTGGTCGGCATGGCGATATGGGCGTGGGGCCGACGGGCGTGGGGCGCGGATGCCGCGCCAGCAGCGGCTGCAGCTTCTACAACTGGTAAATCGGATGCGACTTCTGCGCCCGCGAAAAAACTCGGCATTGCGTTTGCGGGTTTGGGCTCCTACGCCACGGGTCAATTGGCCCCGGCGCTGTTGCAAACGCAACTGCTCCAGCTTAAAGGGGTCGTCACCCGACGCCCCGAGGTTGGAGCGCAATGGGCGCAAAGATTCGGATTCCCGGCGACGAGCGTTTATAACTACGACACGATGGCCAAGCTGGCCGACAACCCGGACATTGACATCGTCTATGTCGTCACCCCGAACGGGCTGCACGCGGAACACGTCATTGCCGCGGCGAAGGCGGGCAAACACGTCATTTGCGAAAAGCCGATGGCGAATTCCGTGGCGGATTGTGACCGGATGCTCGCCGCCTGCACGGAAGCGAAGCGCTCGCTCTCCATCGGTTATCGTCTACACTTCGACCCCTACCACATCGAAATGGTAAAGCGAGCGGCGGATCCCAACTTTGGCCCGTTCACCAAAATGGCAGGCGAAAACGGCTTCACCTTAAACGGCGACCAATGGCGCATCCACCACCCGCTATCCGGCGGCGGCCCATTGATGGACATGGGCATCTACGTCGTCCACGCGGCGTGCATGGCGGCGATGGGCAACCCGGTGGCGGTGACGGCCACGGAGCACCCGAAAACGCGGCCCAACATTTTCCAGGACGTCGAGGAAGCGCTGGACTGGACGATGGAATTTCCCAATGGCGTGACCGCGGCATGCCAGACCAGTTATGTGAAAAACTACGGCCATTTTCACGCCGAAGGCGCAAAGGGCTGGGTAGATTTTCCCTCCGCATTTGGCTACAACGGCTTGGTGATGAACACCAGCACCGGGCCGGTGAATTTCCCGCCGATGATCCAGCAGACGAAGCATATGGACGGCATCGCGCAATCCATCCTCGATAAAAAAGATTCGCCCGTGCCCGGTGAATTGGGCCGGCGGGATATGGTCATCATCGAAGGCATCTACGCCGCCGCCAAATCCGGTAAGCGCGTGGAATTGAAATACACCTGATACGCCGACGAGAAAAACTAACCCTTCCGTTTACCGCCGAAGCCCTTGCGGCGCTGTGTGCTGTAGCGCGTAAGCGAATCATTGATGACGCTTTCGCTGGCTTCGACTTCCTGCATCTCGTCCACTTCGACGGTCTTGCCTTCAAGCAATTTATAGTCCTGAAAAAAGCGGCGGAGCATCGCGAGGCGGTGCACGGGCAACTCACTGGCGGTGTTGAAGCCGTTGTATTCGGGGTCGTTCACAGCGACGGCGAGAATTTTGTGGTCGCGCTTGCCGCTGTCGATCATCGTCATCAAGCCGATGGCACGCGCGGCTACGAGGGTCAGGGGCGCAACCGCTTCCTGGCAAAGCACCAGCACGTCGAGCGGATCATCGTCTTCCGCGAGGGTTTGCGGGATAAAGCCGTAATTGGCCGGGTAATAGACGGCGGAATAGAGGATGCGGTCCATCTTGAGCAGGCCAGTCTCCTTGTCCAATTCATACTTCACGCTCGAGCCCATGGGGATCTCGACGACCGCCATAAACTCGCGCGGCAATTTCTCGCCGGGGGTGACATCGTGCCAGGAATGCATGGACATAGGTTAAAAAGTTTCCGTCAGCATGGGCGCGTTCCCGCGCAGCGCAAGACTAAAGGGGGGCCATACAGGCCGGGCCGGGGGGCTATTCCCGCACGATGTCATCCGGCAAATTATTTTTGTCGCCAGGCAGTCGGGGGAAGTGGCGGGCCAGGACCTCGCCGATATCACGCACCGCCTCCTCAATCGCCTCCGTGTATTTGCCTTTCTTCAGTTGCGGAGTGATTTTCGCGGCGATACCCTGCCAAAAATTTTCACCGCATTTTTCATGGACGCCTTGGTCGCCGAAAATGGCAAAAGAGCGGGCTTGCGGCGCGAAATAAATCAGGACGGCATTGCGCAGTGGCGTGCGGTCCATACCCAGCTTGCGAAAGCGTTTTTGCGCGGCGGCGAGAGCGTCCGCGCGGTGCTTGTGCGAGACGCAGACGCGAATTTCGCCAGAAGTGGCAAGCTCCGCGCGCGCGATGGCCGCGAGAACGCGCGCATCATCCAACTGGGCGATGAATTCTTTGTGGTGCATGATAATTTACCAATGACCGC
>DATHOB010000175.1:0-3852 GCA_035485355.1 Opitutales bacterium
TCACTCACCATCGAGAAAATGAGCGGGCGGTTCTGAACTTTGCGCACGGCCGCTTGCAGCGTCGGTGTTGACAAGGTCAGATACATATCCGTGCCATCGCTGGCTGCGGCATCAAACAGCGTATTCAGCACCGCCATGTCCCCTTGGGCGTTGCGCGTGTGGATGACATAATCGCGCCCTTCCACCAAACCGCTTTGCTTGAAGCCCTCGGTCAGGCCACCAAGCACTTCTTCCGCCGGGGCGGATTCGAGGTAGAGAATGATTTCAATGCGCCAGGGCAATTTGCCATTGGCGGGGGTGGCGGCAGGTCGCGTGTCGGGTGTGTTGACGCCAGCTGTGGTCGCGGCCCCTGCGGCGGGTTTGATTTCCCGCACATCACCCGTGCGCTCGACGATGTACCCGGCATTGTCGTATTGGCTGGGAGTAAACGTCCAGGTGTCGCGCAAGCTTTCGCGGGCTTTTTCGTTCAGACCCATGCGCCCCGGCATCAAGTCGTGCACCGGAATGTCGCCCGGCGAATGCCCGTCGAGCACATCGGCGGCCAACTGGCCCGCGGCAAATCCCACCTCGTAATAATTTGCGCCGTAATCAAACAATGCCCCGGCTTTGGCCTGGCCGGAGATGTTGGAAAAAATCGGGATGTGCGCCTTGGTGGCCGATTGCTGGAGCAAGTCGTACGCGGCAATCACCGTTGCGTCGCCGCCCGTCCAAAACGCCTCGGCCCCGCGCGCGACCAGCGAGTCCGCCGCTTCGCGCACGTCTTTGGCGCCTTCAATGGGCGCTTCGAGCAGAGTCAACCCCAGCTCCTTGCAAATGGCCCGCGCGCGTGTGGTGCAGACGAGCGAGTTCGCTTCTGCCGGGTTCCACACCACCCCCACCACTTTGAGTTTCGGGTTCGCCGCCACCGCTTCGCGGAAAATAGCTTCCACCGGCTGTGCCGTGCCGTAGCCGGTCATGTGCGCTGGCTTGTCGAGCGAATCCATGCTCTTGATGCCCACCGCCGCGGCGACGGGCGACGTGACACCGCAAAACACCATCGGCATCCGGCCCTTTTGATCCGCCGCCGCCAGCGATTGCAGGCACAGCGTGGAGATGCTCGCCGCCACGTCAAAATTACCGCTGACAATTTTTTGCGCCATCACCGCCATCGTCGGCTGGTCGCCTTGGGCGATGAGCACCGTCTTTTGCAAATTATCGCCCTCGCGGTAGCCACGGCTCGCCAGCCCCGCCAGCATGCCCTGGCACATATCATCCATCACCTTGTTGCTGGTTGGCTGCAGGATGCCGATTTTCGCCGGGTTCGCGGAGGTAAATTTACTCGCATGCTTGTCTTCCCGGTTGCGCGAACCCCAATCGGACATCAACAGCAAGCCCGACAAAAGAGCAATGAGCCCAATGCCCGGCAAGAGGTGGCGAATAATGGCGCGCATGGCGGATTTGCTATTCTATCAGCAAACTCTGCCCGGTCATCGCCGCAGGCTGGGGGAGGCCCATGAGCCGGAGCAATGTCGGCGCGAGGTCGGCCAGCCGGCCCGGCGGATCTTGCCGAAGTTTGGCGTTTTGCAAATCATGGCCGTACACCACGACTTCGACGGGATTGAGCGTATGCCGCGTGTGCGGGCTGTTCGCCTCAAAGTCCCACATCTGGTCGGCGTTGCCATGGTCGGCGGTGATAACCGCCGCGCCGCCGACTTCGTCGAGCGCCGCAAGCAATACGCCGAGGCACGCATCTACCGTCTCGCACGCTTTAATCGCCGCCGGCAGCGAGCCGGTGTGGCCGACCATGTCCGGATTGGCGAAATTGACGACGATCAAACCGTATTTTTTACTCAAGATAGCCGCTTTGGCCGCATCGCGCACACCGGCCGCGCTCATCTCCGGCATCTGGTCGTAAGTCGCCAGCGGCGAGCCATCCGGCAACGTCTTGGGGGAGGGGATGATAGCGCGGTCTTCTCCGGGAAAGGGCTCTTCGCGATAATCGTTGAAGAAGAACGTGACGTGCGGGAATTTCTCCGTCTCCGCGCAGCGGAATTGCGCGATGCCCTTGTCCGCGACATACGAGCCGAGGATGTCCGGCATCTTCGGCGGTTTGTTGAACAGCACGTTCGGGCAGAGGCCTTCCTCGTAGTTCGTCATCGTCGCGTAGTAGAGGCCGAGCTTCGGGCCGCGGTCAAAGCCCTTGAACGTATCATCAATAAACGCGCGGGTGATTTCGCGCGGGCGGTCACCGCGGAAGTTGAAGAAGATGAGCGCGTCGCCGTTTTTCACCACGGCCACCGGCTTGCCATCGACGCCCACAATCTGTGTGGGCAGCACAAATTCGTCGCCTTTCATCGATTCCTGCGCAGGCTTGTCATAATACGCCTGCACGGCGGCCGCGGCGCGCGGCGCGGTGCGCTCGACTTTGCGGCCCGTCAGCGCGTCGTAGGCTTTTTGCACGCGGTCCCAGCGCTTGTCGCGGTCCATCGCCCAATACCGGCCAGTGACGGTGGCGATTTTGCCCAGGCCAATTTCCGCGCACTTTTTCTCCACCTGTTGCAGGTAGCCGAGGCCGGAAGTCGGCGGGCTGTCGCGCCCGTCCATAAAGGCGTGGATGAACACGCGTTTCAGCCCGGCCTTTTTTGCGAGTTCGAGCAAGCCGTAAAGATGTTCCAGCATCGAATGCACTCCCGCGTCGGAGACCAGCCCCATCAAGTGCAGCGCGCCGCCTTTTTTCTCGCGGTCAAACGCCGCCTTCAAAATCGGCGATTCGGCAATCGTCCCGGTCGCAATCCCCTTGTCGATGCGGACGATTTCCTGGTCCACCGTGCGCCCCGCGCCAATGTTTTGATGGCCGACCTCGCTGTTGCCCATCACGCCCGGCGGCAGGCCGACATCCAGCCCGCACGCGCGAATCTCCGTGCGTGGCCACTCGGCCGTCAGCTTGCGCGACACCGGCGCATTCGCCAGCTTGACGGCGTTGCACGCATCGTGCGCCGGGTTGTGGTTCGAGCCCCAGCCATCGCGGATGACCAGGAGCACAGGTTTGTAGGCGGGAAGATTCATGCGGAAGTGTGCGGGTGGGAGGTGGAAAGTAGAGTGATAAACCCGGAAAGTCGATGATTCAAGTTTTGGGTGGCGGCGCGGGCAGGTGATGGGTCACCCGGCGGCGCAGTAGCTCGACGAGTTCCGGCTGCATGTAGCCATACTCATCGGGAATGTTGAGGCAGATGATGCGCTGGTTTTTCAGGTAAGGTTTGAATTTTTGAGAAATTTTTTGGCGGTGCATCTGCTCCATGACGAAAATCAAATTGGCCCACTCCAGCAATTCCGGCGTGAGCGTCACATAGGCGCGATTGTCCACCCCCGCCGAAGCAACTTCAATGCCCGGCCAGTCGGCAAAGACCGCCTCGGCCGTCGGGCTGCGTTGCTGGTTGGCGCTGCAAACGAAAAGGACGTGAATAGGCTCGGCCATGGCTGCTTCTATCGGAATATTCAGCCTGCCGCAGTGGCATCGCGCTGGCTAGGGCAAAATGAGCCCGCCATTTGGACTTGCCCGCCGCGCCCCAATGCGCTTTGCTCAATCCTTACGACCTTGGGGGTATAGCTCAGTTGGCTAGAGCGCATCCTTGACATGGATGAGGTCACTGGTTCGAGCCCAGTTACTCCCACCATTCTTCGCTCGCAGTGCGAGCTACGAATGGCACGCCATTAACATGAATGGCACGCCAGGAAAATATCCGTTTAAAGGATTTTGCTGGTTTTACCGTGAAAGCGAGCGAAGAATGTCCTCCGAAGCCCGATGCTCGGGCGAAGGAGGACTGGCTATGTTCTATGTTTACTGTTTGGTGAGCGAAGCTGATGAAAAACGTC
>DATHOB010000176.1:0-2997 GCA_035485355.1 Opitutales bacterium
CTGCGCGCCGGTTTTGCCCAGTTCGCGTTTCGCGATTTGCGGGCCGGAAGCGCCGGCACCGCCCGCGCCGGATTGTTTGGATCTTTCCGGTTTGCGCGCCGCCATGGCGATGCGCGCATTGGCGACGGCGGAGGCGGTGAAGGCGGCCATTCCTTTCACGAAATCCCGCCGCGAAAACTCATTTTCGTATTCATCTGGCGTGTCCTGAACTTCTTCTGCCATCTGGCCCCGTCCTGCGTGTGCGAGTGAAACATTATTTCTGAAACAATTTCTGAAATGCCTTACGGTTCGGGAATGACCGGGTACGCGTGGCCCTCGTTTTGGACTTCAAGCAGCCATTCCTTCACCTCGTCGGATTGCTGGTCGATAGGGAAGCCGTGGGCGAGTCGCGCTTCGGGGTTGTCGAATTTCAGCGAAACTTTATAAAGCTCAAAGTGGCCATCGGCGGCCACGGGTTTGCAGCGGTCGCGCAAGGTTTGCATTTCGGCGGCGGACATCGGCGTGAAATTCTGGGCGATGCGCAAATTCTGGCGGAGAATATCGGGTTTTTCCATTCCAGTGATGGTCACCGTGACCGGAAGGCTCATGGCGTAGCGCAACAGCTCTTCGGCGGTGGCCGCGCCGTTCTGGATGGGCTCACCGTGGCCGCTCATCGGCTTCATGCCCAGCGCGGCGATGCCGCGGCGATTTAATTCCGGCAACACTTGCGTTTCGAAACTGCGGAAGGTGGAATCGAAAGGATTCAGCGGCATCTGCACCGCGTCAAAAGGAAAGCCGGTAGCCAGCATGGCCAGGTGTATGTGGGGATCTTTGTGGCCGGTGAAACCAAGGAAGCGAACCTTCCCATCTTTTTGGGCTTTGAGCATGGCTTCGGCGGCCCCGCCCGGACGAATGAACAGGGCCGGATCATTTTCGAAGCAGACGCCGTGGGCTTGCCACAGATCGAGGTGATCGGTTTGCAGGCGGTTCAGGGATTGTTCGAGCATTTGGGTGGCCAGCGCGCCGTCGCGGCCGTGGGTGCAAACTTTGGTCATCAGAAATGCTTGATCGCGGCGGCCCTTCAGACCTTTGCCCATCCAATTTTCGCTTTTGCCGCGATGATATTCCCAGCAGTTGTCGAAGAAAGTGATGCCGCCGTCGAGGGCTTCGTGAACCAGGGCGATGGCGGTCGCTTCGTCTTTGGCGGCGCCCAGATGGTGGCCGCCCATTCCCAGCGCGGAAATGTTTACGCCTTGGTGTTTGCCGAACTGGCGCAGGGGAATCGTGGAACTGGCCGCGGATTGATTTGACCCGGCGGGTGTGGCGGCTGTTTTGCGAAGCGGTTTCACGACGCGTCCTTCTTGAGGATTTGAGAAGTGAGTGACGACGTATTCGCGAGTTATGAAATTGCGCGCAAGGTTTAGGGGGAAGAATATATAAAAATAAACCTTGCGCGCAATTCTTTATGAATTCGCCGATCCGTTTTTATGAAAGCACGGATCAACGCGCAGGTTATTCCTTGCTGCCGTGGTGCTCGGTGTGGCTCTTGGCCGCTTCGTTGGCGTGGTGCATGGCTTGGGTCTGGTGGCCCTGAGCAACCTGCGCGTGGTGTGCTGCTTTTTCGTGATTGCCTGATTCGTGGTGCTTGGCGGCCTGTTGATGATGTTTCTGCGCGTGGCCATGATGTTCGGCCGCGCGCGTGTGATGCTCTGCGGTCTGCTTTGCCATTTTATTTCTCCTTGAATCGTTTCGGATCAGCTGAGGGCGGCCGCCATCTGCAAATTCCAGTGGCGGCTTCCTTCTGTTCGTATCCTGGGTGGAAATGGCGGCGGCCTCAATACAGCAAAGCTGGTAATTCGGAAGGCGGAATTTGGGTTTTTGTGAATGGCGCGTTGCGCGCGGATGACTGGGGGACGACTCGGGAGAATACTTGGAGGAAGACCCGGGTGGACAAGTGCGGAGGGCGGCGCTACCGTGAACGGTGCGACCATTTACACGAGTGCTCGGTGAGATTTAATTGTTCGAAATAAAAACGGAGGATTTATGCCTAACGGTTACAACGCACGCGCTGCGGAATTCCATGAGATGGCGGCGCATGCGCACCGCGCGGCCGCGGCGCATCACGGAAAGGAAGATCATCTGACCGGACACGAACTCGCGCGGCAGGCGATGGAGCATGCTAACAAGGCGCATGAAGCGTCGCAGCAGGCTTTTGCGGAATCGCAAAAGGCGGCGGGCAAGAACAGCAAAAGCTAAACCGCCGCGCGAACCGGGCGTGGTGGCGGAAGGCTTGCGCAGAATGCGCGCAAGTGGAAACGAGCCGACGCCGTTTTTTACGGCGGGGCTGAAGCCCCGCCCTGCCGGGTCGATGGCACGCATGAGGATTAAGTGTTACCGGAATTGGCCTGGATGAGATTCTTCGCTGCGCTCAGAATGACGGCGGGTTGCGTGACGCGCGACGGCGTTTGCCGCAGCGAGCAAGGGCCGCAGTACAATGCCGCGGGGGATTTTCCGTTTGCCAGGAGGAGTAATTATGCGCGGGATATTTGTGCAGCGGATGTTAGTGCGATGCACGGTGGCGGGGCTGGCGGTTTTGATTTTGTTTTTGGGTTCGGCGCTGCTGCGGAGAAGTGTTGCGGCGCGTGGAGACGCGCGTGGAAATGGTTCGGGAGCCGCGGCTTTGGCGGAGCCGCAGAGCGCGCAATGTGTCGCGACGGTACCGAAGGCCTGGGGACAATATCGTGGAGGCTCGGCGCAGTCGGGATTGTCGTTTGAAGACGCCAATGGCACGTTGCGGTTCATTACCAATCTGCCGTGCGGGTCGGTGCCGACCGTGGCGCTGGAGATTCGGCGCGGCGGAAATTAGAAAGGAGTAGGGCTTAATGGCGACGGAGAAGAGCGAGCGGAAATTGTATTTGGTTACCGGGGCGAACGCGGGGATCGGGTACGAGATTGCGCGCGGGCTGGCGAAATCGGAGGGCCAGCCCGCGGTGATTTTGGCTTGCCGCGATGGAGCGA
>DATHOB010000177.1:0-2820 GCA_035485355.1 Opitutales bacterium
TCGGCTCGACTTTGTTGATGAAATTATATTTTTCCAGCCCTTCCTTGCCTTGTTCCCAAAGGCGGCCATGCAGGGCCTCTTGCCGCGCCGCGGTCATTTCCGCCTGAAAAACCCTCAGGTTCAGATTGAGCCGCTTCGTCAGGTCATCGGCAAACTTGTAGGTTTCGGGAAAGAGGTAGCCTGTGTCCACAAATACGACTGGAATTTCCGGCGCGATTTGGGTGACTAGGTGGAGCATCACTGCCGACTGGATGCCAAAGCTCGTGCTCAAAATCAGTTTCTCGCCAAATTGCTCCACTGCCCAGCGCACACGCTCTTCCGCGGAGAGCCGTTCGAGGCGCTCGCTTTCCACCGAAAGCATTTCCGGGTGCGGTAGAGTGGCTGTGCTCATGGGCTTAATATTACTATCTTGGGTAAGATAGTAAACAATAAATTTACGAACATTTTGCAAGGTACAATAGGAGAAAGACTTGCGTAAGTAATTCATCCGGTTAAAATACCTGTTCTCTATCAAGTATGTCGGATAATTTGCAAAATGTGCCTTTGTCGGATGAGTTGACGGCAGCCGTTGCCAACTTGGCGCAGCGTGTCCGCGACCAAGGCGGGCGAGCCGTATTGGTTGGCGGTTGTGTGCGCGACGCGCTCTTGGGGCAAACCGCCAAAGACGCCGATTTGGAAGTTTTTGGCCTCGCCCCCGATGCGTTGGAAAAACTGGTCGCCTCGGCCTACCCGGTCATCACCGTCGGCAAAAGTTTTGGTGTGCTGAAAATCCGCGGATTGGAGTTGGATATTTCCCTGCCTCGGCGCGAAAAGCGCACCGGCCCGCTGCACACCGATTTCGCCGTCGATGCCGACCCGGCGATGTCCTTTCACGATGCCGCCGCGCGACGCGACTTCACCCTCAACGCGATTTCCTGGGATCCGCTGACGCGCGAGATGATCGACCCGTTCAACGGTGCCGGCGATTTAGGCGCGAAAGTTTTGCGCCACACCACCGAACGTTTTGCCGAAGACCCTTTGCGTGTGTTGCGGGCGATGCAGTTTTGCGCCCGCTTTGAATTCACTCCCGCGCCAGAAACGGTCGCCTTGTGCGCAACGTTGACCATGGACGGCATCTCCGCCGAGCGCGTGTTTGAGGAATGGAAAAAACTTTTGGTGAAGGGGAAAAGACCATCGTTAGGACTAAAATTTTTGCGCGATTGCGGCTGGGTAAAGTATTTCCCCGAGCTGGTGGCGATCATCGGCTGCCCGCAGGACGCCCAATGGCACCCCGAGGGCGATGTCTGGATTCACACGTTGCATTGCCTCGATGCCTTTGCCGCGCGGCGCACGGGCGATGAATGGGAAGACCTCGTCGTCGGCCTCGCTGTGCTCTGCCATGACCTCGGCAAGCCCGCGACTACCACCCACGAGGCCGACGGACACATTCGCTCGCTTGGCCACGAAGCCGCGGGCGAAGCGCCCACGCTGTCTTTGCTCGCGCGCCTTACACACCACAAGGAACTCATCGAAAGCGTCCTGCCCCTCGTGCAGTGCCATATGCGCCCGCGCGAACTGATGCTGAGCAAGGCTGGTGACAGCGCCATCCGCCGCCTCGCCAAAAAAGTCGGTCGTATCGACCGCCTCGCCCGCGTGGACGAGGCCGACCGCTGGGGCCGCCCGCCGCTCACTCCCGACGAACCCGGCGGCGGCCAATGGCTGCTTGAACGCGCCGCCAAACTCGCCGTTGCGAGCAACGTCCCCACGCCGATTATCCTTGGCCGTCACCTCATCGCCGCCGGCCTCACCCCCGGCCCGCGCTTCAAGGAAATCCTCAATACCTGCTTCGAAGCGCAGTTGGATGGGAAGTTTGCGGATGTTGAAAACGGGGAAAAGTTTTTGGCAGAGTTGTTGAAGAATCAATGAGCCGACGGCAGACTGTCCACCGCTTCCAAGATTTTCACCCCCACGCGGTCGGCTACGAGACGCCCCGCGCGGGTCAGGCGGATGACCGAGCCATTTTTATTCAACAATCCATTTTTGCTCAATTCACTCCAGAGCGGTTCCAGCAGGGAAAATTTAAATTCGGGAAATCGCTGGCAGAGCGGCGCGAGGTTCACGCCGCGGTTCAGGCGCAGGCCAAACACCAGCGCGTCTGCCGCCAGTATCGCCGGGGTCAGCGCGACTTCATCCACGCGTTCCAGTTTTCCTGAGGCAATTCCCTTAAGCCAGCGTTCCAAATCCGCTGGGTTGGCAAATCGGTTCCCGTTGAATTGCGATGCCGCCGACGGCCCGAGGCCGACCCATTCGTCCATCGCCCAAGTGCTCAGATTATGCGCGCACTCGCGACCGGGTCGCGCGAAATTGGAAATTTCATATTGCGCATAGCCCGCCTGGGCGAGGAAGTCCCACGTCGCTTCATAGAGATTGGCATCCGCCAGTGCATCCGGGCGCACCTGCCCGCGCGCCAGTTTGAGCCACAGCGCGGTGTCTTCCTCATAGGTCAGGCAATACGTTGACAAATGTGCCGGTGCTCGGCGGACGGCTTCCGCCAGGTCGGCGAGCCACTCGGCTTGGGTTTGCCCGGGCACGGAAAAAATCAAATCCAGATTTAAATTCTCAAACCCCGCCGCGCGGATGAGCTCAATCGCCGTGTTTACCTGTTCCGGCGAATGCCGCCGACCCAGCGCGCTCAATGTCGTCGGGGAAAAGCTCTGCACCCCCAGCGATATCCGGTTCACGCCCAGTTCCTTCAACGTCTCCAACTTGTCCGCCTTGACCGAGGAAGGAGCCATTTCAATTGACCATTCTTTGGGCGGCGCACCCAGGTGATTGAGCAGA
>DATHOB010000178.1:0-10061 GCA_035485355.1 Opitutales bacterium
CGAGAAATGCAGAGATCGTTCAGCGGCTCTTTTAAAAACTCCACCACCTGCTTTTGCCGGTAGGCCGGGAAAATCCAGTCCGGATTGCTGGCCAGAAAATCGTTCAGCCACTGGCGGTGTTTTTCCAACGGAAAGAAATAATTCGGCTCCACGACCTCGACAACTTCGCCAAATATTTCCGGCCACTGGCCGTTGACTTTGTCCTTCTCGAGGAGAAATTGCTCCTGTCGCGCGCTGTAGAAGCCCCGGTATTCGCCGAGGTAAATGTCGCCCTGATCAAAAAGCTTTTGCAAAATTGACCGGACGACCGTTTTATGCCGCGGCTCGGTGGTGCGGATATAATCGTCGTTGGTGATGTGCAACGTTTTCAGCAACGCCTGAAATTCCCCGGCCACGGCGTCGCACAACGCCTGCGGCTCAATGCCCCGCGCCTGCGCTGATTGCTGTACTTTTTGGCCGTGCTCGTCCAAGCCGGTCAGGAAATGTACGGCATTGCCGCGCAGCCGCTGCGCGCGCGCGACCACGTCGGCCAGCACCTTTTCGTAGGCGTGGCCGAGGTGGGGCGAGCCATTGGCGTAATCAATGGCCGTGGTAATGTAAAATTGCTTCATGAAATGGCGCGGGAACGCGCGGAAACGGTCAATAAAACGCAAAACCAGCGGCGGGGCAAGCCTGCCGCGCAAAACTGGGAAATGAACTTTGGCCCGATTTTTCGGTTGCACAGCCGGGGGTGACCCATATAAGTTGACCCCTTACACACTACTTTCGCCATGTCCCAACATCCCAGTTTTAAGCTCAATGCCGGTGCCACCGGCAAGAAACGCAACGTGCTCAAGCGCTTCGAACGCATCGAGTTGATGAAGAAACGCGGCACCTGGAAAGAAGGCCGTCGCGTGATGGGCCTGCCCAAGACTCGCGTCTCGGAGTAAGCGAAGTTGCCCGTAAGTGCGACTTGGTAAAGTCGCTTCCAGTCACATTCCCTCCCGCTTACGCTGGCATACCTGCGGCTTGGGGGCCGGGGCCGATTTCCTCGCCTTTGCGGGTCTTTTCCGGCGCAGTCGGCGATACCGGCGGTACGGTTGGATTCTTGGTCTGAATCGGTGTAATCGGCGACACAATGGCTCCCGTCTCGAGAATTTCGTGGACGTGCTTGCCGTCGATCGTCTCGAATTCGAGCAACGCTTTGGCCACCTTGTCGAGTACCTCGCGGTTTTTCGTCAAAATGTCCTTCGCGCGCTGATATTGTTCCTCGACGAGACGGTGGATTTCCGCGTCGATCTGGCGAGCCGTTTCTTCGCTATAGCCGTGGTTGCGGCTGATTTCCTTGGCGAGGAAAATCTGGTCCTGGTTATCCCCATAGGCGATGGGGCCGAGCGAGCTCATACCCCAGTCGCACACCATCTGGCGGGCGAGCTTGGTGGCCATTTTAATGTCGCCGGCGGCGCCACTGGTTACGTTGCCAAACTCCAAATCCTCGGCCACGCGCCCGCCCATGAGGGTGCAAAGGCGGGTAAGCAATTGCTTGTAACCGTGGTTGAGTATGTCCTTCGTCGGCGCAAACATGGTGCTGCCGAGGCTCTGGCCGCGCGGAATAATGGTGATCTTGTGCAGGGGCAGCTTGCCGTCGTCGATGACGGCCTGGACAATGGCGTGGCCAGCTTCGTGATAGGCGACGATTTTTTTGTCTTCGGCGTCCATCAGTTTGCGGCGTTCGCGACCGTAGGAAATTTTTTCACGCGCCTCGTCAATGTCCGGCATCTGCACCTCGGACTTGTTGTAACGTGCGGCGATAAGGGCGGATTCGTTGAGCAAATTCGCCAAGTCTGCGCCGGAGAAACCGGGCGTCTTTCGCGCCACGAGGGTCAAATCCACATCCTTGGAAAGCTTGATTTTCTTGGCATGCACCCGTAGCACCTCGGCGCGACCATTAAGATCCGGCAGATCGATTATGATCTGGCGGTCGAAGCGGCCCGGACGCAACAGGGCGTTGTCCAGCACATCGGGGCGATTCGTCGCCGCAATGATGATGACGCCCTCGTGGCCGTCAAAGCCGTCCATTTCGACGAGCAGGGAATTAAGCGTCTGCTCGCGCTCGTCGTTGCCGCCGCCCCACCCTGCGCCACGCTGGCGGCCCACGGCGTCAATTTCGTCAATAAAGATAATGCACGGGGCATTCTTGCGGCCCTGTTCAAACATGTCGCGGACGCGCGCCGCGCCGACACCGACAAACATTTCCACAAAGTCCGAGCCGGAAATGCTGAAGAACGGCACATCCGCCTCGCCCGCGACCGCACGGGCAAGCAACGTCTTACCCGTTCCCGGGGGACCAACCATGAGCACGCCCTTGGGGATGCGTCCGCCGATGCGTTGGAATTTCTTCGGATCCTTGAGGAATTCGACGACTTCCTGCACTTCCTCCTTGGCCTCGTCACAACCGGCGACATCTCCAAAAGTCATGCGTTCGCGGTCGCGTGTCAACATGCGCGCGCGGCTCTTGCCGAAGGCCATCGCGCCCCGCCCGGCAATTTTGAACTGCTTCATCAAAATCCAATAGAGGAATATGACAAAAATGAGCCAAGGCAGAATGGTGATGAGCAGGCCGATGAACAGGCCGTTACCGGTGACTTCCTTGGGGTTCAGCCCGTTTTTCGCCGACATGATCAACTCAGTGTGCAATTGGTCGGTGATGTGCCCGGTGGCGACAAATTTGGTTGGGACGATTTTACCATCCTTGTCCGTTTCCGAATAAGTGCCGGTTACCTCATACCAATCGGTGTCGCTGCTGGTCGGATCCTTCTTAATCTGCATATCCGTGATGGTGCCCGCCTCAAACTGCTTCATCAATTGCGAGATGGTGAATTCATCCACCGTGGTGTCACTGTGCTGGTACGAAATGGACCACAGCGCGAGTAGGACCAAAAAGATAACCGCCCAAATGAGAAGCACCTTGGGTTGGAAACGATCCGGCTGGCCGCCGGGCAAGGTTGGCTTCTTGCGGTTGGAGGGAAGTTCGCTCATGGAAATTTTAAATGCTCAAACTGTCAATTATTGGCAAAAATGGCGTGTAAGTCAACTCCATTGCCGTGCGGGCGGCGCTGGTGACGCGGTGGGAATGCGCGGGTGGCAGGCCCGGCGCCCACAGCGGTTGGTCGCCTTCACTACAGACAACGGGAAGGCGGCGACGTTCCCTGGCGGGAATCTTTTTATCGGTAAATAAATCCTGGAGTTTGCGCCGGCCCGGAGCGCCGAGCGGCCGGTAACGGTCACCAGGCTGCCAGGTGCGCACGCGAAATACCGTCGCACCGGACTTGCCCGGCAGCGCAAACAGGGTCTGTTGGGCGGGATTGATTTTCCCATCTTGCAGTTGCTTGAGCAATTTGCGGTCCACTTTTACCAATCGGGCGCGCAGCAATGCACCGTCCGGCAGTTGTACGGTCTGCTCCGGCTTGAGCACCATCGGTGGCCAAGCCACGGAAGTTTCGGTAACACTGCCAGATAGCGTGAGCTTTGCTTTGTCCAACACCAGCCACCGGCCCGGCCCGGCACTCCACCGGCTCGGTTTGGCAGCGGTAAGTGCGTTGAGCAAAGTATCAAAGGCCTGGGCGTTGAGATTCTCGCCCACACCGTTGCGATGCAGCCACACGTGCAAAGCCCGGCGCACGATGGCGCGGGGTTGTCCGGTAATTTTGGCCAGCGGCAAAGGCGCGTCTTCGGCCACGTCACGCAGCAGCGTTTCAGTCAGGGATTCGAGCGCCGCAGCGTCGTCCTCCAGCGCCTCGCGCGCCCGTGCCACCCCGGCATTCAAATCGCGCTCCGGCATGGCCAATTTCCAGGCCGGAATGACATCGTGGCGGAGACGGTTGCGCAGATAATCTCCCTGCGCGTTGCTCGAATCCTCCTGCCATGCCGCACCTACGGCCTTCAACGCCGCACATAAATTGGCGTGGTCAAGGTTGAGTAAAGGCCGCAAGGCAATCAAGCCGTCTGGAAATTCGCGCACAGGTCGCGGGGCGCACAGGCCACTCGCGCCGCTGCCGCGCGTGAGGCGCATCAACATCGTTTCCGCAATGTCGTCGCGCTGATGGCCGAAAAAAATGACGTGCGCGTGGCGGGCGGCCAGTTGCCCGCGGAAAAAATTCATGCGCGCATCACGCAACGCCGCCTCGTTAACCGCCCCGCCCGGCGCGCGCCGGGCGGTGGCAAAAGGCAGGCCCAAAGCCTTCGCCAGCTTGTGCACAAATTGGGCATCGGCCGCAGAATCCGGACGCACCGCATGATCAAAATGCAGCACGACCATTTGTTTGCGTTGTTGCGGATAATGCGCCCAAAGTAGCAGCAGCAACGCCACCGAATCCGCCCCGCCGGAAACCGCCACCCCCCAGACCTCGTTTTTATGGGCGTTTTGCTCAAGCCACCCCCGCACCCGCGCATGCAGCCGCGCTGGGCGAAATGCATCGCCCAATCGGGCCGCCATTCGCGGCCAACGAATGTTTGGCGAGCGTTTGGATTTTGTTGGCTGGGGATTTTTCAGAATGATCCAGCCTAGAAAAATTCACCAACCGCGGAAAGATTAATTCCGACGGGGTTTTTCCCGCAGATTTGGCCCTCACCGTTCTTTGCCAAGCCCCAAAGTGGCCAGGTGGTAAACCATGATCGCCAAACATGAAATTGCTCCCGGCATCCAAAAAAGGTGCTCCTGACCGGCTCCTTGAAGTTTCCAGCAAACAAGAAAGGCCATCGCAATGAAGGCCACCGTGATTAGCAGCGCCCGCACCTGCGTTTTGGAAATCTCTTTCTTAATGAACAACAATGAGAATATTTTGCAAAAGGTATGAACCACAATCGAAGCACAAAATGACAGCACGATGCATCCCGCAACTTGCGCGTATCCCGGTTCTTTGCCCAGCATGGGCCACGCCACCCATATTACCATGGGGCTGACCAGCACCTGTGCGACCAGAAACCCTTTATCGAGCTTCAGATTTTGATCCCAGCCTTGTTTTTCTGGGTTCATGGCGATATTGCCGCGCAATTATTCCTTCGCCGCCTTCGCCCCGCTCCGCCCTCCGCCGGATTTGTGAATTGCGTATTTACCGGGGCCCGTGAAGAGGAGGCAGATGAACGCCGCGCAGAAAATATAGGGCGGGTCGATCTTCCCCAGCCACTCGCTAAACGCTGCCGCCGAGGAAAAGTCCGGCGCACCGTAGTATTTGGGGACGACCGCGCAGGCCACAATCATGTTGAACACCAACAAGAGCGCGGCGGGGCGCATAAAAATGCCGAATACGATGAACACTCCGCCAAAAGTCTCGGTCAAGGCGCACAACAAACCCCATAATTTCGGCTGCCAGGTGACGCCAAACATGGCCATCGCCCCGCCGATTTGCTCAAACATCGGGCCGCCTTCCAATAACTTCCCCACGCCGAACAGGGTGATCAACACCCCAAACACGACGCGCAAAACCAGCAAGCCGAAGTCGGGGCGATTCATTTTTTGCTCAAAATAGGAATAAAGGCTCATGGTAATTAGATTGAGGCTAAGGTTACTTCGGGATTATCCAACTCCGCTCCATTCTTGGCGAGAGATTTTTTATCTACAAATATACGCAAGTTGGAAGGAAAAATAATATTACTCCAATTCGTGTCCATTCGTGGACCAAGTGAGCAATCCTTACGGCGCGGTTTTTTTGCCGGTGACCGCCTGGATGCCCGCGGCCATGTGGCGCATTTCGGCGGCGAGTTCCGGTATGCGTTCGTTGGCAAACGCGCGATCGCCCTGGCGCGCCGCCGCTTCGATTTCCGCCGCCAGCCGTTGGGCCCGCCAGGCCCGCAACGCGGCAACGCCGCCTTTGATGCGGTGCGCGCGCTTGTGCAGATCCTCGTTGACGCCGGATTTCCACGCTTTCTCCAGCGCGGCAATTTCGTCCGCATAATGGCGCACAAAGACCTCGGCGGCCAGCAGGAGGTCGTCGGCATCGTCCTCGGCTAATTTGCCCAGGAGCACGGGTAAATCATACGGCTCCAATTCCGCCTCTGTTTCAACCGGACGAGGTGCCGCCTTAGGAACGATGCCCGGTGAGATTGGCTCAATACTCAGCAAAATTTCGGTGAGCTTGGCGGTGCTGAAGGGCTTGGCCATGTAGCCATCCATTCCCACGCGCAGGCAATGCTCCTCATCCCCTTTCATGGCGCGGGCCGTCATGGCGACGATGGGGGTATAACGGTCGCGGGTGCGTTCAATATCACGAATGCGTTGCGTGGCCTCAAAGCCGTCCATGACCGGCATCTGCACATCCATCAGCACCAGGTCAAATTCACCTTTGCGGTAGGCTTCCACCGCCTCCGCCCCATTGGCGGCCACGGTTACTTTGTGTCCCATTTTATTAAGCCGTTTGAGGCAGACTTCCTGATTGATGGGGTTGTCCTCGACCAGCAGGATGTGGCGCGGTGTATATGCGCTGGGCGGGGTGAGCTCGACGCGGAGTGTCCCCGCCGCGCCGGTGGTGGCCGTCCGAGTAGTGGCGGATAGGGTGGTCGCGGGTGCACTCGGGCCCATCTCCTCGAGGATCAAATCCAGCAGGTATTTTTGTTTCACCGGCTTCGTCAGGCTGCGCGAAACACCGAGCGCCGCCGCGCGGTTGGACTCCGCCAAATTCAACGAGGAGGAAAGCAGGATGATTTTCACCCCCGCCAGCGAGGGGCGGTTGAGCACGAGGGCCGCGATATCCAAACCGCTCAGCTCCGGCATGTGTTGGTCCAACAGGACAATTTGAATCGGCTGCTTTTTGCGCACGCCGTTTTCGAGCAAATCCAAGCCTTCCAGGCCGCCCGACACCGCCGTCGCGGCAAATCCCCATTGCTCGCACAGCCGGCTGAGAATGGTGCGGTTCGTCTCGTTGTCATCAATAATCAGCACGCGCAAGCCCTTCAACCGCGCGAGCCGCACCGGTGCGGATATGGGTTGCCGCGCGGGAACACCAAACGGAATTTCAACCTCAAATGTCGAGCCCTTGCGCAGCTTGCTTTCGACGCGGATGCCGCCACCCATGATTTCGCAAAGTTTTTTGCAAATGGCCAGGCCGAGCCCGGTGCCGCCGAATTTGCGCGTGGTCGAGGCGTCGGCCTGGGTGAAACTTTGGAAAATCATTTCCTGGCGACTCTGCGGAATGCCGATACCCGTGTCCGATACGGAAAGCACGATGCGGGCATGATCATCCTTCACTTCGATTGGCCGCGCCCGCACCACAATCTCTCCCTCGTCGGTAAACTTGATGGCGTTACTCAGCAGATTGTACACGATTTGCTTCAGGCGCGTGGGGTCGCCGCGCACAATCTGCGGCAAGGTGGTGTCAAAATCCATGACCAGCTCGAGGCCTTTTTCCAAAGTTTGGAAGGAAAACTGGGCGACCGTCTCTTCCAAACAATGCAGCAAATTGAAGGAAATGTTTTCCAGTTGCAGCTGCCCGGCTTCAATTTTCGAAAAGTCGAGAATATCGTTGATGAGTGAAAGCAGCGTGTTCGAGCAGGACAGCACGGATTGCAGATAACTTTGCTGTTCGGTGTTGAGCGTTGTTTCCAGGCACAATTCGCTCATGCCAATGATGCCGTTGATGGGCGTACGGATTTCGTGCGAAACATTGGCGAGAAAATCGCTCTTGGCCTGGCTGGCCAGGTTGGCCTGGCGGATGGCCGTGCGAAGCTTTTCCTCGTATTCGCGCTGCGGGGTGATGTCGCGCGAAACGCAGACCAGCCCGATGCACTTGCGGTTGCGGTCCACCACCGGCACCTTGTTCGACTGCACCCAGTGGCCCTCGCCATTTTTAAAGCGAAACGAACTCACGTGATTGAGCAACGGCTTGCCGGAGGCGAGCACCATCGCGGAAGTCGCGGCAAATTCCTTCGCGGTTTGCTCTTCGACACATTCGCCGAATTCACGCCCAATTTCCTGACCGGGGAAACCGACTTTCAGGGCATTTTGAAAAGAAGCGTTGGTGATGATAAAGCGCCCTTGCAGGTCGAGAAAAAACACATAGTCAATGGTATGGTCCATCAGGATTTGCAGCAGGCGCAATTCGCTGCGGGCGCTCAACACCATCTGCTCGTTGATAATCGGGTTTTCGAGCGCAATAAGCCATACTTGGCCCGCGTCGGCGGGATCCGCCTCAAGGACCACTTCCAGCGCCACGCGGTCACTGCCCGACAGGTAATTCAGCCGCCCGTGCCATGCATGCCCGGCGGTTACCTTGCTCAGCGTCTCCGTCAACGCCCCGCCATTGCCGTCATCCACTTTGAACCATTTGGAAAGCGGTTGGTTGGCGAGCGTAGTGGCATCCACTCCCAACAAACGGGCGATATGCCGGTTGGCGTTGGTGATGATTCCATCCCGTCCACAGGCCAGATAGGGCCACGGTAATACCTGGGCCAGACTGGCCAACTTGACTTTCGATGCCGCGTGCATGAAGGTAGGGGGGAGCAAATAGATGGCTGCCTGCCAGCCGGAAACCAAGCAATAATACTTTGCTTACTAAGTAATACTGCATCGCAACGCAATCCCCTTTCCTGCCCATGTCCGCGCCCCCACCCAAAACCCCGCCGGCTCCGCGCCAACCTTGGTCCATGAAATGGATCGTCCTGGCGATTCTCATCTATGCCCTGCTGCAGATGATCTATTTTTTCATTAGTACCCGCGGAAATTGAATAAATAGCTACTGATTATTCACCTTCCATGGGCAACTTCCACAGCGTAGCAAAGCTGACCAGCGCGCAGAGCATGACCCAGCTGAAAAATTGCGTGTAGCCCCCGCCGGACAATTTTTCCGTGTGCGCCAGCACGAGGGAAGCGACCTGCCCGGCCAACGCCATCCCCACGGCCATCAGGCCGGTGCAAATCGCGTAGTGCGCCGTGGCATGTTCGCCGCGCGCCACATACAAGAGATACACCATGAACGCCGCGAAACCAAAGCCGTAGCCAAACTGTTCCAGACCAATCACGCCGCCCAAAAGCATTCGATTTTGCGGCTGGGCCCAGGCCAGCCAGATGTACAAAACATTGGGAATGTTCATCGCTGCCGCCATCGGCCAGAGCCATCGGCGCAGCCCGAAGCGTGCAATCACCAACCCGCCCAAAATTCCTCCCGCCATCAACGCCAGCACCCCCCAGGTGCCGTAATACAAGCCGACTGCGTCCGCGCCCATTCCCAAACCACCCTTGGCCAGCGTCGCCAGAAAAAACGTCTTATTGCAACTTTGCACCTGCCCTTCCGCAAATCGGTAAAACAATATGAATAGAAAAATGCGCCAAAAGCCCGGCTTCTCCACAAATGCCCGCCAGACTTGGGAAAAGTTTTTTGCCAGTGGATGTGGAGTGTTCGCCGGCGCTGGTTTTTCCGATACCGCCAATCGCGGTAGCACTCCAAAATGGTAAACCGCCAATACCCCCATGGTCAGCGCGACAAATAAAAACGCCAGCGACCATCCAGCTTGCGCGCCATGCGCAATTTCATATTTTCCCCCCAACCAGACCAGCCCTCCGTTACCCGCCAGGCTGGCGACTCGGTAAAAAGTATTGCGAATGCCCGACCAACCAGCCTGCCGTTTTTCATCGAGCGCCTCGATGTAAAAACCGTCCGCCGCCATGTCATGCGTGGCCGAGATGACTCCCACACCCGCCAACAGGCTAAGCGCCAACGCCAAGTGGCTTGGATCCGGCAAAAAAATCGCAAGTAAAATCATCACCGCCGCGCCCGCTGCTTGCATCGTCCATATCCAACTTCGCCGCGTACCCATCCGTTCAATCACCGGCGCCCAAAACGGTTTGAACGCCCACGGCAGCATGAGGAGGCTGGTGTATTCCGCGGTTTCGGATGCGCTGAAGCCCAAGTCCGGCAGCGCCGTGCCGAGCATCCCCGTCACCACCGCATACGGCAACCCTTCCGCAAAATAAAGCGAAGGCACCCACCAGGCGGGTCGGCGGTTGGTTGGGGGATTCGGATTCACCACGGGGATTTTTCCCACGAATGGCCGCGAATAGCCATGCAAAACATCCTGGCTCCTCGAGTCGG
>DATHOB010000179.1:0-2409 GCA_035485355.1 Opitutales bacterium
TGGGTGAGGCAGTGGTGTGCGCGTTAAAAAAACTGGGATCAAAAGAGGCGATTGTGGACTACAGCGGCGATAACCCGGAACGCATGGGTGGGGAAAAATTGCTCATTGTCGCCCTCGCGCTGGCGCAGCGATTGAGGCGCGAAGTGCCGGAGCCCCGCGTGGGCATTGTGCTGCCGCCGAGCCTCGGGGGCCTCATCGCCAACTACGCCGTCATGCTCGCGGGCAAGACACCCGTTAATTTGAATTTCACCATTGGCACGGCCGCGCTCGCGACCTCGCTGCGCAAGGCCGATATCAAAACGACCATCACTGACAAAACGTTTCGCGAGAAAATCACCGCGCGCATTACGGATATGCCGTGGTCGGAGCGCGTGCTGGATTTGAAGGAGCAAATCGCCGCGTTGGAAAAGCATGTGTTGCTGGGGTTCGGGTTGGCGGTGAAGTTCTGCTCTGTGGAATACATCCTCCGCCGCGCCCAGGTGCCGACGGAAGGCGGCGACCGCGAGGCGGGTTTGCTGTTTACCAGTGGCAGTTCGGGCGAGCCGAAAGCGGTCGTCCTTACGCACCGTAATATTCTGGGCAATTGCGCGCAGATTGACGCCAGCGGCATCCTCCCTGCGGGCGAGACGCTACTGGCCAACTTGCCGATTTTCCACAGCTTCGGCTTCACCATCAATTTGTGGTACGCCCTTCAGCGCGGCATTCGCGTCGTCACCGTGCCGTCGCCGCTTGATGTGCACAAATGCCTGAAGGCGATCGAGGCGGAAAAGGCCACGGTGCTGCTCGGCACGCCGACTTTTTTCCGCCCCTACTTGAAACGCGCCGAGGCCGCGCAGATGGCGAGCGTGAAGTTTGTCGTCGCCGGTGCGGAGAAAACGCCCGCCGGATTCCACGAGGAATGGGAAAAACGTTTCACGAGCCAGTACTGCGAAGGCTACGGGCTGACGGAGACTTCGCCGGTCGTCGCCGTCAATTTGCCCGCAGAATCCGGCGAGAGCGCGGAGTCCGCGGGGAAAAAGAAGCGCCTCGGCTCGGTCGGCAAGCTGTTCCCCGGCAGCGCTGCGCGCATTGTGGACCCCGACACTGGTGAGGAAAAAGGCTTCAATGATATCGGCATGCTGTATCTCAAAGGCGTGAACATTTTCCCCGGCTATCTCGGCCAACCCGATGCCACCGCCGCGGCGTTCAACACCGGCTGGTTCGTCACCGGGGATTTGGCCAGACTGGATGAGGACGGATTTTTGTATATTGAAGGCCGCCTGTCGCGTTTTTCGAAAATCGGCGGCGAGATGATCCCGCACGGCACGGTGGAAGCCGCTGTGGTCGAGGTGCTCGGGTTGAAGGCAGGAGACGCCCCGCACGTCGCCATCGCCGCGCGGCCCGATGCCGCCAAGGGCGAGGCGCTCGTGCTTTTGACGACCATGGATATCAACGCCGACGAGCTGCGCGGCAAACTCAGCGCGAAAGGCCTGGCGAACCTCTGGCTCCCGCGCATTGTTAAAAAAGTGGACGCCATCCCCATGCTCGGCTCCGGCAAACTGGATTTGAAGAAATTGAAGGAATTGGCGAAGGAGTGAGGAATGGTTTTGGAACTTAAATCCATTTCCACAATGGATTTAACTGGCACGCCCCTTGCTTAGTTCCAAGTGCCTGCCCGCAGGCACTTACCCTGCGAGGACGGTGGCGCGTTGGGCCGCAAATAACGCGTCTAACACGTTCTTAACATCCAACCCCGCTATTTCCCAAGTCCTTTATCCTATGAAACTTATCAAAGCCATCATCAAGCCCTTCAAGTTGGAGGAAGTCAAAGAAGCCCTGGCCGAAATCGGCGTCGAGGGCATGACGGTCACGGAGGTCAAGGGCTTTGGCCGGCAAAAGGGCCATACGGAAATTTACCGCGGCAGCGAATACACGGTGGACTTTTTGCCCAAGGTGATGCTCGACATTGCGGTGTCGTCCGAGCTTGCGCCCAAAGTGGTGGAGACCATTGCGGCGGCGGCCAAGACCGGGAAAATCGGCGACGGGAAACTTTTTGTCATACCCATCGAGGAAGCCATCCGCATCCGCACTGACGAAAAAGGCAAAGCGGCGTTGTAGTTGAAGACGAAGAATATTTTACCACGGATGACACGGATGTGGCGCATTGGGCGGCCATCGGTGTCATTCGTGGTTTTTCTTTTCAGGACATTTTGCCTTGTGGCAAAGGGGAAGGTGGGTTAGGCGGGAGGGGCGCAACTTGCGCCTGCTCATGAACAAATACCTCACCGAATTCATTGGAACGTTTTTCCTTGTTTTAACCATTGGCTGCACCGTCATCGGCGGTGGCGCCGGCCCGGTGGCACCGCTGGCCATTGGCGCAGCCTTGATGGTGATGGTTTACGCCGGTGGCCATGTCTCGGGTGGGCATTA
>DATHOB010000180.1:0-2771 GCA_035485355.1 Opitutales bacterium
GGTGACGGTGCCGTTTAGCGCGCCATCAAATTGCAAAAGCTGCACATTGATTTCCAAGTCCTGACCAAAACCCGGCGGGATGGGAAAGCTGGCGACATGGGACGAGTCGGACAACAACGCAATGTCCTGCGCCAAAACCCGGGAGAAACCTTCATTGAGCGGCTCGCCCCAGCGGTGATATTCATCCCGCGAAACCTGATTACCCGGCAGGCGGGCCACCATCTGCGGCCGGTTCAGGTATTCAGGCACCTCGGTATCATCCACAATCAGCCGGAGTGTCGGATCCGGTTGGGGTGCGGGAGCCATCTTGGCGGTCAACGGATTGAGCAAATAAAACTGTGAATAATCCGGCTTGGGATCGAGCACCGTACAACCCGCCAATAGGCCGATGGCGGCGACGAGGAAAATTTGACGAGGAAAATGCATGACGAGGATTTTGAAGTTGGGGCGAATTTTTGTTCACCTCAGTTTGGCCCGTGGAATTGAATCGGGGTGGCCGCATCGGCTGGTTTCGTCCCGGTGGTGGTCGGAGGCGCAGTTGGAGCCGGAGAAATTGTGGGTGCTTTCCAGCCATCCGTTGGTTGCGGCTTGCCGGTGATGATGGACGTCGGGTTCGCCTCGAGGAATTCGGCGAGACTCCGCAGCGCAATCGAAGCGCTGGTGATCTGCCGCAGCATCTGCTCCAACTGCGTGCGCAAGGGCGAATCGGGTGCGAGCAGGTCGCGCACCGCGCTGAGGGTTTGGTTGAGTTGGTCGAGCGTCGCACGGGCGCTCTTGGCTGTGTTTTGGATTTCGTCGGACAGCGGCTGCACCTGCTGGTTGAGGCTGTTGGTCAGGCGGTCCAAGTCATCCAGCGTCGAGCCCAGTTTGTCCAGCGCTTCCCGGATTTTCGGATCGGAAAGCAAATCGTTCAAATTTTTACCCGCCGACAAAATGGTATCGTTGATTTCCTTCAAATTCAACTGGTCGACACTCTGGGTGATTTCGTCGGTGAGGTGGTTGATCCGGTTGGCCATGTCCGAAAAGTCCACCTTGCTGAGGTTTTCCAAGGCGGTGGTGATGGATTGTACCACTTCGCTCAGGCCGGAGGGCACGGAGGGAATTTCTTTGTAAAGATGGTTGAGACTGACGAGCTTGGGCTTGTCCGGGTTGGCATCGTAATCCAACTCGATGAATAACTGGGTCGTGACCCAGCTTTGCATTTGCAGCCGCGCGCGCAGCCCGATTTTGATTTGCGCCGCAAACACATCCGGGTCGCTCAAATCTGTGGAATCGCCCAATTCATTGTGCAGACGCGTGGTGTTGATTTCAATCAACACCGGGATGGCGTCGCTTTCGTCCGACTGGTCAAAGTGGATGAAGATGTTCGAAACCTGACCGATTTGCACCCCTTTGTATTTAACCGGAGAGCCAATGGACAGGCCGTTGGGCGGCTCGCTGAAATAGATGATGAACTGCTCCTCGTGGCTAAACAACTTTCCGCCGCCAAACATGAGCACTGCCGCCACCGCCAAGACGATGGCGATGCTGACGAACAGACCGATAAGGGCGGGCTTGGCGCGGACGCTCATAAAAAGATGATAATGAAGACAATGACGAAGATTGAAAAGCCGCAATTACATCTGCGGCTTGCCCGCGCCAAAGACAAAGGGCGCGCCCGTCGCCGGGTCGGTGATATGATGCACGCCCGTCTGGCCGCGGTTGAGAAACAGGCGCAGGTTCTCATTCGCGCCTTGGGTGCGGAGCAATTTCGGATTGCCGAGGCCGCCCGCCGTGCGCGTGGCCACATCGAGGAAAATCGCCCGGTCGGCAATGGCAAAGATGCTCGCCAATTCGTGCGTAACCACCACCACGGTCGTTCCCAGTGTCTCGCGTAATTCCAGGATCAATTCATCCAGCCGCTGCGCGCTAACCGGGTCGAGCCCCGCCGAAGGCTCGTCGAAAAATAATATTTCCGGGTCGAGCGCCATCGCCCGGGCCAGACTGGCGCGCTTGCACATGCCACCGGAAATTTCCGCCGGGTAGAGTTCCTCGAATCCCCGCAAGCCGACCAGGGCCAGCTTCAGCTCCACCGTCTCGCGGATGGCCTTTTTCGTCAGGTTGGTGAATTCTTCGAGTGGGAACGCCACATTCTCCGCCAAGGTCATGGAGCTCCACAACGCCCCCCCTTGAAACATGATGCCGAACCGGCGCAAAGTATGGTTGCGGCTTTCCTCATCGGCGGTGGTGAAATTCGCCCCGTTATAGAATACCTCGCCCGCCGCGGGCTGCAACAGGCCTACGAGATGGTGCAACAACGTGCTCTTACCCGAACCGGAGCCACCCATGATCACAAAAATTTCCCCGCGCTGGATGTCGAACGTCAAGTCGCGCATGACGACGTAGCCGCCGTACGCCATCGTTAGATTGCGCACGGAGATTTGCGAGGGGAGGTCGGATTCGGACATGGAAATAATCAGGGTGAGATCACATTCGGAGCGTGTTGAAAATGGCGGCAAATATCGCATCCGCCAACACCATGCAAGTGATGCCGGTGACGACCGCGCGTGTCGTCGCCTGCCCGACCGCCGCGGAACTGTTGCCGCACTGCATCCCGCGCAGGCAGCCCGTCGCGGCCACAATCAACCCGAACACCAGACTCTTGCTCATCCCTACGGAAAAATTCGTCAGGGTGATAAAGCTGGTGAGTTGATGCATGTATTCCGCATACGTCATGCCCATGGTCAGCAACACAATGAGGCCGCCGAGGATGCCAATGAAATTCGCATAGA
>DATHOB010000181.1:0-4521 GCA_035485355.1 Opitutales bacterium
CGCGCTACTTCCCCTTCGGGCACACGGTGGGGAAACTGGCGGCGCTGCCCCGCAGCGAAGTGTCGCCGGAGTTTCCGTACACGCTGGATTTGCGCACGCCAAAGCCGGAGTAAGTTGGCTTTTATTTTACGCCCAGGAGCGAAGACTGCGAAGGGCGCATTTTTTTCTTCGTCCATGCGCTGCATCGTGTCACGATGATGGGGTATGTTCACGGGACTCGTCGAAGAAACCGGAAAGGTGCTTGGGCTGGCGGAAAACAAAACCGCCTGGCGGTTGCGCGTGCAGGTTAAGAAGGTACTGCCCGGATTGCGTTTGGGCGACAGTCTTTCCATCAACGGTTGCTGTCTGACCGTGGCCAAAAAAAACCGTGGCGTTCTCGAATTCGATTTGCTGGAGGAAACCCTGCGGCGCACGAACCTGGGCGAATTGAAAAACGGCAATGCGGTGAACCTCGAGCGCAGCATGGCGAATAACGGGCGCTTCGGCGGCCATTTTGTCACCGGGCACATTGACTGCGCGGGGGTAGTGAAAATCTTCCGCCGCGCGGGGAAGAATTATTTCCTACAAGTCGGCTACCCGAAAAAATTCGGCAAATGGGTGGTGGAAAAGGGCAGCATCGCGATTGACGGGGTCTCGCTCACCGTCGCCGAAGTGGGGGCATCGACGCTCGCGGTATGGCTGATCCCGCACACGCTTAAGGTCACCAATACTTGCACCCTCAAGCTCGGCGCGCGCGTGAATCTGGAATTCGATTTGCTGGCGAAGTATGCGGAACGCCAGCGCAGCAGCAAAGCCCGATGAGGCTTGGAATCACTGCTCCACAATGCCCGGAATTGGGTAGTCCCAATTGTCGGTGCGGAAGGGGAAGGCGGGGAAATCGTATTTGTTATAAAAATTGCAACCGAGGCCTTCGGGAAAGTCGTCCCACGCGTAGCGCACGGCGACCGGCGCGGAGACTTGCGCGCTGCTGACGACGAGGGTGTCGCCATCGACTTCCGCAAGAGCGTCGAAGAATTTCTTATCCGCCCCCGCCACTTGAAAACCTTTGAGCGGGCTGTCTTTGGCGACGAGGCCGCCGCCAATGTGAGTGAAATGCACGACCGCCTTGTCGCCCTTGATTTCGAGGGATTGATACAACGGACCTTCGAATTCGATTTTCTGGTGGTAGGCGTTGGCAAGGGCGATGCACGCGAGGCGATAGCCGGTGGGTGCTTTGTTTTGCGGGTGGACGTTGGTGGCTTCGCCGGTGTCAATCGTTACCGCGACGCCGGTATTGGGCAGGGTGAGGACGGACATCTGCTCCTCGCGGATGCGCGGGTTGTTGCTAATGTTTTGTTGGCCGGGCAATTGCACGACGTAGAAGGGCATGTCGCCCTCGCCCCATTTAGCACGCCAGTCTTTAATTAAAATTTGCAGGACGTGGCCGTACATGTTCAGGCCCGGCGTGCCGCCGACGATGGATTCGCCCTGATACCAAATGGTGCCGCGAATTGCGTAGGGGACGATGGGGTTGATCATCGCGTTGAACAGCACGGTGGGCATGTGCTGATCACGGTCGGGTGGGCCGGGGCGGGCGACGCGGGGTTTGTTGATGGGCGTCGGGCGGATGAGGGCTTCCGCGGCCTGGCCTTGGGGGCCGGAATTATAGAGTTTATAACCGGTGTCGAACGCATTGAGAATCGGACTAGTCAGCGAATCCGCAAGCATCCCTTCGCGGGAGATCCACGCCTCGGCGCAACTGGCGCCGGAGGCTTCGCACAGGATGCCGACGGGGACTTTGATCTGCAATTGCAAGTCGCGCGCGAAAACGTAGCCCACGGCGGAAAATGTGCCCACGGTGTCCGGACTGCACACGACCCAGCCGGTGTTTTTGACCGTATCCTGCGGGGTGTAGGACTTGGTGTCGGTGCCGGTGAACATGCGGATTTGCGGGTAGGTCGCTGCGGCAATTTCGCCCTGGTAATTAATCAATCCGCGGTAGGGGCCGCTGGAGGTGACGGGAAACACCATGTTCGACTGGCCGGAGGCGAGCCATACTTCGCCGACCAAAACGTCGTCGAGCTTCACGGGTTGGTCGGTCTTCGAGCCGGAGACGGTCAGCGTGCGCCCATCGGCGGAGGCATCCATTGCGTCGAGATCCACGCGCCATTTGCCATCGGTGGCGAGGACGGTTTTCTTTTGTCCGGCAAATTCGACGGTCACTTGCTCACCCGTGTCGGCCGTGCCCCAGACGGGGACTTTCATCTCGCGCTGCAACACCATGTGATTGGTGAAGGGCGTGGCGAGTTTGACGTCAGCGTGGAGCGGGGCGGTTGAAAGAAACGCAGTGATTACCGCAAGCGATGAGCAAAACAAATTTTTCAAGGGGTAAGTTTTCATGGCAATATCCGGGGTGGAATCTTTAGGGGTGGTTAGCCCAAGATTGATATTATCCCACCCGACTGGCAACCGAATATCCCGCTCACTTCGGCTCGAGCTTCACCCAGGCCATGCCCGCGGCTTTGGCGCCTTCCACGTCGAGTACACTGTCACCGAGCACCACGCATTCGCGCGGTTGGACGCCGAGCAATCGCGCGGCTTCGAGAAATGTGTCGGGCGCGGGCTTGCCGCGGGAGACGTCGTTGATGGTGACGACGACTTCAAACAAATGGCTCGCGCCGATGTAGTGCAGCGTGCGGTTCACTGCGTCGCGCGTGCCGCCGGAGGCGATGGCGATGTGCTTGCCGTCCGCTTTTATTTTTTTGGCGAAGGCCAGCACCTCGGGCACGGCTTCGACGGTGTGGTGGATTTCTGCGAGCACGGCGTCTTGCGCGCGGGCCACCTGGGCCGGATTGAGTTCTTCGCCATGGTGCTCGTTAAGCAGGCCGATGAATTGCTCCGTGCCGCGCCCGGCGTGGGAGATGAACAAATCCCAGGTGAAATCCACCTTCGCGCCGTGGTCGGCCAGCGCCTTTTTCCACGCGCGGTAATGCAGGTGCATGGAGGCCGCCAGCGTGCCGTCGAGGTCGAAGATGTAACCGGCGAAGTGGCCGGGCGGAGGAAAGGTGAGGGACATGAAAAACGCTGAAAGCGGAATTCGGATTGCTGAAATCCAGCAACCGTTTTGTTGCAAGTGGCAAGTTGGCGGTTGTGGATAGAACCAAAACAAAGGCTGTTCAGGGATCAACCCGCAACCTGCAACTTCCCATCAGCAACGGGCTCAGGCAATCGTCACTTCTTTGCACAGATACACGTCCTGCACCGCATTCAGGAGCTTGGCGCCTTCGGCCATCGGGCGTTGGAAGGCTTTGCGGCCGGAGATCAGACCCATGCCGCCGGCGCGTTTGTTGATGACGGCGGTGGTGACGGCTTCGTCGAAGTCATGCGCGCCGGAAGCGCCGCCGGAATTGATGAGGCCTGCGCGGCCCATATAGCAATTCGCCACCTGGTAACGGCAAAGGTCAATCGGGTGGTCGGTCGTCAGCTCGGTGTAAACGCGTTTGTCGATCTTGCCGTAGCTGGAGTCGCCCATTTGCAACGCGGGGTAGCCGCCATTGTTTTCGGGGAGCTTTTGCTTGATGATGTCGGCCTGGATGGTGACGCCCATGTGGTTGGCCTGGCCGGTCAAGTCGGCGGAGACGTGGTAGTCCTTGTCCTTCTTGAACGCGTTGTTGCGCAAGTAGCACCAGAGCACGGTGGCCATGCCGTAGGAGTGTGCCTCGGCGAAAGCATGGGAGACTTCGACGATCTGGCGGTTGCACTCGGGTGAACCGTAATAAATCGTCGCGCCGATGGCGGCCGCGCCCATTTCGTAGGCGTCCTTGACGGTGCCCCACATGGTTTGGTCGAAGGTGTTCGGATATGTCAGAATCTGGTTGTGGTTGATTTTGACGAGAAAGGGGATCTTGTGCGCGTATTTGCGCGAGACGGAGGCGAGCACGCCAAAGGTCGAGGCCACGGCGTTGCAGCCACCTTCGATGGCGAGTTTGACGATGTTTTCGCTGTCAAAATAATCCGGGTTCTTGGCAAAGCTCGCGCCGCCGGAATGTTCGATGCCTTGGTCCACGGGCAGAATCGAAAGATATCCCGTGCCCGCGAGGCGACCGGTGTTGATCATCCAGTCGAGATTGTTAAGGACGCGGTTGTTGCGGTTGGACGGGCCATAAAGGCGATCCACCACGTCCGAGCCGGGCAGGTGCAGGCGCTCTTTGGCAATCGTCTTGCACTGGTGATTGAGGAGGAAGTCGGCCTTGTCGCCAAGGTGCTTCGTGATGGTGTCGATGGAGGCGGGCATGGAAGGTGGGTTTTAATGCAGAAAGCGGCGCGCGCGCAACCCCTTTCGCCAAGGATGGCGAAGAAAACAAATCACACGGCAACCGGCTGCAACTAGCAGGTTTTACGCCACGCGCTCGACGACGAGGACGGGCGGGGTGGGGCGCTTGGGCGCGAGGCGGTAGGCCGAGCGCAGGTATTCCAGCGACGCTTCGAGCTTCGATTCGTCGTTGTAGTGAATCATCATCAGCGGCTCACCTTGCTTGACTT
>DATHOB010000182.1:0-5504 GCA_035485355.1 Opitutales bacterium
ATCCGTGGACCAAGTGGGATCCGGAGGGGTTGGCGGATAACGGTACGGCGGATACCGGCGATGATTACGGACATGCGCCAACATTGGGGCAGCTTTACTCGCAACTGCTTTTCAATCCGGAAGTGCAAAACGACCCGAGCAAGCTTGCCAATGTTGATCCCCAAAAAGCCCCCGATGTGGTTACGGCGGGGACAGCGGTCTTGGGTGCGGCGGCGCAGGCGGTCGTCATGGGGCAGCCCGTTCCGAGCAGCGGCGCGAGTGCGGAATCTGTGGCCCTCGGTGGTTCGGGCATTAGCGTGGTATCGAAAGCCCCCAGCCTGTCCACGAGAGCTGCCGATGCGGTCGTAGACTTCTTCGGCTTCTTGGGGCTCGGAGAGGGCACGGCTATAGACAACACGGCAGCAGCGGAAAGGAATGCGGAGGAAAGAACCTACTCCGCCCCCTATGGCAATAGGGGGAAATCGCCGCCAGCCATGGCATGTTTTGTGAAATCCTTCCGACCCCCATATCCATTCTCAGAGGTAAAACTGCAGTAAATCTTCCCTAGCGAACAACAACGGATATCATCGGACGTTGTTAGTGTTTGTCAGTGTTTTGGCGCTAAAATTTATGTAAATTATTGCCTATCAAAAAGAGTGCCCCCACGGGGAATCGAACCCCGATTTGAAGAATGAGAATCTTCCGTCCTAACCGTTAGACGATGGGGACTGCAAAAGCGGAAGGTGAAGGTAGAAGTTGGGCGTGGGGATGTCAAAGCAAAGTGGAATGAAGGGCCAAGTGTGAAGTTTGGGGTTTGGGGTTTCGGGTTTTGAGTTTAGGGTTTCGAGTTGGAGATTAGCGTAGCGCGACGGTTAAACCCATGTTTTGCCATCTTTCTTTCGCGTCGTGCGTGTTGGTCTCGCTACGCGACCAAACAACGAGCCGCGTTACGCCGGAAGCAGACTGAGCAAACCAAACATCACTCGAAAATGGGTGCGGCGTTTTGAACTTCACACCTCACACTCCACACTTCACACTTCCCGTTACATGTCTTCCGAATCCAAACCCGCCCGGCCGGACACCGGCGGCATTCTCTACGACCTGCCTTCGCCGTATTTGCCGCATCCGGCGTTCGGTCTGCTGCACCTGCCGCGGTTCATCGCCAAGGCGCGCAAGCATCTGGCCGGGCAGTTGCCGCCGTCGTATCAGCGCAATTTCACCAAGGGGTTCGATGGGTTTCTCTGTCTGCATCTCGGGGTGGATCCGCAGATGGTCGTCGCCGCGGTGCGTGAGGCGAAGGACGAGGAGGATTTGACCGCGCGGCTGCGCGCGTTCTTTCCTGCCAATACGAATGCCGCCAAGTGGAACCGGCAAGTGGTGCAGATGGGGATGAGCGAAATGGGCCGGGAGGCGCTGGCGGCCACGAAGAAAAAAATGGCCATTGAGCACCGCGAAGACCTGCGATCGTTTGCGGATTTGATTGAGTATGACGAAGAACGGCTGGCCTGAAGCGAGCGAGCGAAGGGGTGCAGACTTATTTTGACCACGTTGGGAAAACCTCCGGAAGCTCAATTGGCGGGGAATCCCCCATGAACGGGTTGTAATAATTTTGCAACTTGCAGGAATTGCCATGGTTCAATGGTTCACAGCCCGGAGGTATGCACCCGCTGGTAGTACCCAGCACCTGCCTCCAGCCTCTCCTTTCTCAACCAAATTCCCTAATACTACCATGAAAGTTCAGTCATTTAAGTCCATGATGTTCATTGGCGTATGCGTCTGGGGCGCAACCGGCGCACTGGCCTTTTGGGCCGGCAAGAACATGGGTACGCATCCCACCACCACTACTGCCGCCAACAAGCGGGGCGGCAGCGACAAGCCCGTCCTGAACTTCGTTTCCAGCGGAGATTCCAAGAAGGATCCGGGGGCCATGCGGGACACCGAGATTCTCAATTTCAAGGGCAAGATGAATGCGGCCGACATCGCCCGCTGGGCCGCCAGTCTCGACCCGGCTGCTTATGCCGCGGAGATGGGCAGCCTCCAAGGCCTGCCCGCCGGAGCCAACCGGGACGCCATGCTGACTGCGCTTTATGATCAATGGGCCAAAACGGATCCCCAGGCTTTCATGGCCAATAGTTCGAAAATGACCGATCCGGCCGCCCGCAAAGCGGCGATGGGAGACGCCCTGACCTCCTGGGGCGCCAAAGACCCGAAAGGCGCTTTGGATTGGTTGAGCAAGAACCCCGGCGCAACGCCCACGGCCAACGCGTCGGAATATAATTCCATTATTTCCGGATATGCTTCCACTAATCCCGCCGACGCGTTGGCGATGGTGACCGCGATGGGTGAAGGATCAAACCAGGAAATTACGGCCAAGCAGCAAGCCATGATGGCCGTGATTGATGGGATGGCGCAGAATGGTAATTTCGCGGATATTAACACCATGGTCGCCGGATTGCCCGCCAACATGCAAAATGGCGCCTACCAACAACTTTTGGCGGATTGGTCCGCTGCCGCCCCGGCTGATGCGGGCGCATGGGTGGCCACGCTGGGGCCGCCGTACACCAATCAATATGGTCGCACATTAATCAATTCTTGGGCAGCGTCCGACCCGGCCGGAGCCGCCGCGTGGGCCGCTTCGCTGGATGCCTCCAACGCCAATGGCCCTGCCGCGACGGGTGGCCGTGGCGCTCGCGGTGCTGGCGGTAATTTGCTGTCCACGACTATCAATGATTGGGTGTCCAACGGCGGCGAAGACGATGCCGGAGCGTATTTGAACAGCATGCCGGCCTCGACGGAGAAAGACACCGCGGTATCCACATTCATCAGTGGCACGATGGCTGAGGACCCGGCCACCGCCATGAATTGGGCCAAAACCATTACCGATCCGAACATGCAGTTGAACTCCATGGATCGCGTCGCCGCCACTTGGAATTCGGAAGATCCGCAGGGATTTGCGTCGTATCTCGCCACGCTTGATCCTGCCACAGCCGCGCAATTACAAACGGCTTCCACAGGCTTTGCCGGTGGTGGTCGCCGTGGTGGCGGTGCTGGTGGCCCAGGTGGCTTTGCCGGCGGTGCTGGTGCGGGCTTTGCCGGTGGCGGACAAGGCTTTGCCGGCGGCGCAGGTGCAGGCGCCAATGCTGGCGGCCCAACCATTTTGCAAGGTAACGGTGTCGCCGGTGGCCGCCGCGGTGCAGGTGCAGGTGGCACGGGTGGCGGTCGTCGCGGTGGTGGTGGCGGCGGCGGTTAAGCCATCTTTCAACCCGTTGCTGGAGCCTAAGCTGAGCTTACCGTTTTCGTCTGATGGGCTGGCAAGTTCAACTCGAACGTGATCGCATCGTCTTGATTTGCCGCCAAGGCAAGTTCACCGCCATGAGCGCGGGCAAATTCCCGGGCGAGACTTAGGCCGAGGCCCAGGCCCCCGCGTTCATTTTGGGTTCCGCCGGTGCGCACCGCATCGACACGGTAAAAGCGATCAAATACATGCGCCGCCTTATCGGGGGGCAAAACTGATCCAGTATTGGTTAGCTGCAATTTGTTCCAGGTTTGCCCATCGCAAATCTCACGCGTCAAGTGCATCCGCACCGTGCCGCCCGCACGGTTATATTTTACCGCGTTGGAAAGCAAGTTGAGCAATACGGAACGGAGCAAACCGGGGTCTCCTTCCATCGGCAGCGTGGTTTCGCCCGTGCAGGAAAATGCGATCCCCGCAGTGCCGGCGGCCACATCATCCAGACTTTCCTGGGCGAGTTTGGCCAAGTCGCAGGGTTGAAATTCGGGGCGCAATGCGCCGCGATCTGCGCGAGCCAATAAGAGCAATTTCCGCACGATATCCCGTAGATGTTGAACTTCCTCGGCGAGCACGACCCAGCGTTGCTGTTCCGCGGAGCCGGTAGGCGCGGCTTGCAAGTATTGGTCAATTTGGCCCATGAGGACAGTTAGCGGCGTGTTAAGTTCGTGTGCGGCGTCATGGCTGAAGCGCCGGGCTTGCTCAAAGCTGTGTTCCAGACGGTTGAGCATGCCGTTGAACACGTCGATCAGGCGGGTAAATTCCGCATCCTCGCCACCGCGGAATATACGCTGGCGCAAACCTTCCGCGGTAATTTGTTCCGTGGCCAAAGAAAGTTTATTTATCGGGGCGACCGCGCGATTGGCCAATAGCCATGCGCCGGCACCGATGAGCGCCAGAGCCGCGGGCAACGCAAACAGAAAAGTGTCGCGCACCTGATTGCGTTCAGCGTCCAATGCCGCCAGTGGGCGGTCGAAAACCGCCACACCGCCCAAGACCGGCACGACCGCTAGCCGCCACAGGGAATGCGCATTGGGTTGGGTGAGAAAAAGAGTTTGGCCGACTTGCGCCAAGGAATCCGGCGGATGACCGCCGCGGCCTCCTGGGCCGCCACCGGGACCACCACCCGGGCCGCGGCCAAACCCCCGGCCACCCGGGCCTCCGCGATCAGGGCCGCCAAATCCACCCGGCCCGTTACCCGGACCGCCTCCACCACCGTTTTGATTGCCATACGCAGTGTTCTGGATGGTGCCATGATCGTTCACGGTATTGGCGATGGCAGGCCGTATGGTATTTGATGCCGATGGCGAACTATCAGGGGCAGAAGGTTGGCGTTGGTCGTCCGGCCCGGGACCATGGGGGAAATCCGAGAATGGGGTAGGCTGCGCATATTGCGTGAAGAGGGATGCGGGCAACTCAGCGGGCCAGTTGTCGCCTTTGGCGAGAATGTCTCCATCGCCATTGATAAAGAGATACAAGGGCGCTTCGTCCCCCAGTTGTTTCCAAAAGGCATCGTTCGCCGGGTTGTTGGCGTCACCGGGATTGGGCCGCAGGGTCAAATCAGCTAGGCGCGGGGCAAATCGGGTAGCGATGGTTTCCAGCTCCGAATCAAATCGCCTTTGCTGGTCGCGGGTGATGAGGGTCCAGGCCAGCCACATAAACGCCAATAACGCCACCGCGCTGACGAGCACGGACAGCGCGACCAGACGAAATCGAAAAGTGCGGAACACAGGAAGATTTTTGGAAAAATATTGAAAAAATAAACGGTGGAAACTGCCGCTGCTTTACGTAACTTTCTGGAAGCGGTAGCCCACGCCGCGCACCGTTTCGATGAGGGACGAATCCGGTTCGCCGAGTTTCTGCCGCAAGCGGTTGACATACACGTCTACCAGATTGGTCTGCGGGTCGAAGTCGTAGTTCCAGACGTAATCGAGGATTTGTGCCCGGGTATAAACGCGGCCGGGCGCGCGCAAAAGCAGCTCGAGGAGCGCGAACTCGCGGGTGGTTAATTCGACCAGTTGGCCCGCGCAATGCACTTCGCGAGTGGCGAGGTTGAGGGTGACGTTGCCCGCGCAAATCAGGTTGAGTTGTGCGCCCCCCGTGCGCCGGCCAAGTGCGCGCAACCGCGCCACCAGTTCGTCAATATGGAAAGGCTTCGTCAGGTAGTCATCTGCGCCCAAATTCAAACCCTCGACCCGCTGGTCCAGTTCGCCGCGGGCGGAGACGACGAGCACCG
>DATHOB010000183.1:0-2096 GCA_035485355.1 Opitutales bacterium
GTGCACAACGAGGGCGAAGGCTTCGAGGTTGAATTCATGACTCTGGATGGCGAAACCGTCGCCGTTGAAACTTTACTGCACGGACAGGTGCGCCCCATTGGAAAACACGAAATCGCCCATGCCCGCGAATTGGCCACGGCCTGACTTATTGTTCTTGCCGCAAGCCGATTCGTGGAAATAAAGGAGTTTGCGTGAAATTACCCCCCCGAAACGCAATTTGGCTGGTTGGCAGTTCCGTCCTCGTGGCTGCCGGCCTACTGTGGCACCCGTTATGGTCGGCCACGTCCCCCGCACCCCTGCCGCCCAAATCCGGTGCGACCATCACACCCGTGGCCAAGCCCGCCGACACCAAGGCGGAAAGCCCCGGGGTAGCGGAGTTCCACAAGGTCATCCAGCCGATTCTGGAGCAAAACTGCTACGAGTGCCATGGCGACGGCGAAAGCAAGGCGGGCATCGCTTTCGACCAACTGACGACCGACGACCAAATCCTGCACAATCCGGATTTATGGCTCAAAGTCCTTAAAAACACGCGCGCCCACATCATGCCTGCGGAAGGTAATCCGCCCCTATCCGCCCAAGATCAAGCAACGCTCGATCACTGGATTGAATTCACGGCCTTTGGTGTTGACCCGCAAAACTACGATCCCGGCCGGGTGACGGCCCACCGGCTCAACCGCTTCGAATACAAAAACACCATCAAAGACTTGCTGGGGGTGGATTTTGACACCAACGCCGCTTTTCCGGGGGATGATATCGGCTATGGCTTCGACAATATCGCCGATGTGCTCAATACCTCGCCGCTGTTGTTGGAAAAATATCTGGCAGCGGCCCAGACGATAGTGGATCAAGCCGTGCCCAAAACCTCGCGCGTGGTACAATCGGTATCCTTTTTGGGCCGAGAATTCATTGTCGAGGAAACCGGCAAAACCGCCGTCAAGGAGCCTTCGAACAACAACCGATATTCAACCGTGGTGCTTGACGGCAGCACGGGCAGCACGGGCATTAAATGGAGTTATTTTCATGCCGCAAGCGTGAGCCGCAAATTCACGGTTACGCACGAGGGCGATTACAAATTCGTGGTGGAGCAGGGCATCAACAGCAACTTCACTTATATTGATGCCTCGTGCAACATCACCATCCTCATCGATGGCAAGCCCATGAACCAAAAAACCCTGGGCTGGCAGGGCGCCAACGGGCAAGACGAAAAACAGCCATCATTCTACGACACGATTGCCATGCACTTGACGCCCGGCGACCACGTAATTTCGGTTACTCTGGATCCGTCGGTGGACGAAGCCAGTACGAGCTACATTTTTTACAGTTTGCGCAGTGTAACCTTGGAAGGCCCCGCCGACCCGGCGCTGTGGGTGCACCCACCGAATTATGATCGTTTCTTCCCCAAAGGCGAGGCCCCGGCCGACCCGGCGGGCCGCCGGGCTTATGCGCGCGAAATATTGTCCGCCTTTGCGACCAAGGCATTCCGCCGTCCGGTGGCGGAAGAAAGCCTGGGCAAGCTGGTGGACATTGCAGAAAAGGAATACAGCCTGCCCGGCAAAACTTTCGAAATGGGTGTTTCGCAGGCCATGGCGGCGGTTTTGGCCTCACCGCGTTTCCTGTTCCGCATTGACGTGCCCGAGGTCGCCAACAGCAAATCGAAGCCTGCTTTTGCGCAGGTGGATGAGTATTCGCTGGCTTCGCGCTTGTCCTATTTTCTCTGGTCCACCATGCCAGACGAGGAATTGATCAAACTCGCCGCCACCGGGCAATTGCGCAAAAACCTCGCCGCACAAGTGCAACGCATGGCGGCCGACCCGCGCGCCGAGGCGTTAATCAAGAATTTTTCCGGGCAATGGTTGCAATCCCGCGCCGTGAACACGGTGGCTATCAGCGCCCACGATATTTATTTGCGGGAAGGCTTTAATGCCCCCGCCCTCTATGATTTGACGCCGGATGAACGCACCGCGCTGTTCGACGAATCTGATGCGTATTTCGGCTATGTGATGCGCAATGATCGCAGCGTGGACGAATTTATTGAGAGTAACTATACGTTTCTCAATTCCACTCTCGCCACGTACTATTTCGACGGCAATTACCCC
>DATHOB010000184.1:0-3101 GCA_035485355.1 Opitutales bacterium
ATAATTCTTATCCCTTAAAACGCCTGCAAGGTGATCGCATGGATAGTCACATAGGGCACGGTGTGGCCGGGGTAGGCGGTGCCGTAGATTCGCACCGACCGGTTGATGAAATTCGCCACCGAGGTGGACAGCACCACGTCGTTCAAGTCCACGAGCGCAATCAATTCGCCCTTGGTTCCATATAAAAGATATTTGGCATTCACCGGGCCGCTGATGGTCAAATCCGTGCGTTGCTTGAGCGTGCCGAAATAGTATTGCGGAATGTCCGTGGGGTCCGGAGTGTTCGCGGTGCTGGCGGGTTTCGCCATGGCGGCGGCGGGCTTGGCGGTGGGGGTGGGGTTCACCGCGGTCAAAGGCGGGGTCGCCGCGGAAACGGTTTTTGTCGGCGTCACGACGGTGGGCGGCGGGGTCGGCGTGGGCGTTACCACCATTGCCGCTGGCGTGGTGGCGGGGGTGCTGGCGGCGGCCTTGAGATAGTAGCCCGTTATCGGCCCGGGAAAACTCACTTGCGACCAGAGCACATCGGCGCTGGTCAGGATCAACGCCGGGCTGTCCGGCGCGTTGCCGAGCACAGGGCTTTTGTCATCGGCCAACAAATGCACCGGTGTGCCCGGGATGACGGAAAGATCCTTGCGCGACTTGTCGGTTGGCACATAGCCGGTAAACGGCCCGGGCAAATCAAGGGTCTGCCAACCGAGCGCGGCTTTGACCGGGTCGGCTGCGGGCTTCGCGGTGGCGAGGCGGGCATCGTCGGATTTCAAATGCGCCAATGCCGGGGCCGTCACATCTGGCGTGAGCGTGACGGCGATGTCCGATGCCGCGGCGGGGGTGCCATCGGCGCGGGCGGCAGGCAGGGCAAACAGACCGAAGGCGGCGGCGAGGACGAGGGAAAGGCGGAGGTTCATGGCAAGATGGCGACAGGATTGTGACCGGGCATCATAAGGTGTTTTCGGCCAACGACAAAGCATTTTTTCAAAGGCCCACGCTGCTTTTGAGGGTTGCCAAACCGCCCGCAGGCGGCGATTTTTCCCGTTTTGCCACTGCCATGACCGACGCCCACAGTACTTCCGCTTACAACAAAGACCGCCCGTTTCCCGCGCGCCTCACCGAGCGCCGCCAGCTCTCCAAGCCCGGCAGCGAGAAGGACACGCGCCACTTCGTAGTCGACATCTCCGGCAGCGGCCTCACCTACAAATGCGGCGACTCCCTCGGCGTCTATCCCACCAACGATTCCGCGTTGGTGGACACTGTCTTGCAGGCCATGGGTCTGGCGGGTGACGAGATGGTGACGCTCAAGTCCCTCGAAACGTTGTCTTTGCGCGAAGCTTTGCTGCATCGCGTCTCGCTGGCGCAGCCGACGAAGAAGACCTTGCACACCTTTCACGCCCACGCCACGGCGGAGGACGAGCTGGCCCGCCTGCACAATCTCCTCAACAACACCAAGCCGGAGGAATTGACCGCGTATCTCGACGACCGCGAATTTCTCGACCTCATCGAGGAATACCCCAGCGTGCGCTTCGGCCCCCACGCTTTTCTCGAACTCTTCCGCAAACTCCAACCGCGCCTTTATTCCATCGCATCGTCCCCGGTTTTGCATCCGCACGAAATTCATCTGACCGTCGCCATCGTCCGCTACGAAACGAACGGGCGCAAACGCCTCGGCGTCGCTTCGACGTATCTGGCCGACCGCGCGCCGCAGCACGAGGCCACGGTGCCCGTCTTCGTTTCGCACTCGCATTTCGGTTTGCCCGAGGACGATGCGCGCGACCTCATCATGGTCGGCCCCGGCACGGGCATCGCGCCCTTCCGTGCATTCGCGCAGGAACGCATCGCGAAAAACGCGCCCGGGCGACTCTGGGTTTTCTTTGGCGAGCAACGCCGCGCGTTCGACTATTTATACGAGGAGGAATGGGAAGGCTGGCGCGCCGCCGGAAAGCTCGCGCGGCTCGACCTCGCCTTTTCGCGCGACCAAAAGCATAAAATCTACGTGCAGGATCGCATGCAAGAGCACGGCGCGGAGCTCTGGGCTTGGCTGGAAAAAGGCGCGGCCTTCTACGTCTGCGGCGACGCCAAACGCATGGCCAAGGACGTCGATCTCGCCCTGCACGACATCATCCACCGCCACGGCAACCTGGAACCCGCCAAAGCCGCCGAATACGTGAAAGCGATGAAGAAGGAAAAACGCTACCAGCGGGATGTGTATTGAAATTTTTCCACGAATGGGCACGAATCAAAAACCTTTATTTTATACGTGTAAATTCGTGCTAATTCGTGGATAAGTTCTATCTTTATGAGTCTATTAACTTTCACCAACCGCACCGCCCTCGTCACCGGCGCGGGCCGCGGCATCGGCAAGGCGATTGCCGAAAAACTGGCCGCCGAGGGCGTCAAAGTCCTCTGTGTCTCGAAAAATCCCGACTCCTGCGGAGGCGTGGCCGCGGCCATCACCGCCGCCGGGGGCAAGGCCCAGGCCTATCCCGTGGACGTGGCCGATTCCGCCGCCGTCAAAGTCGTGTGCGAGCAAATCCTCAAGGATCACGAGCGGGTGGACATACTCATCAACAACGCGGGCATCACGCGCGACACGTTGCTCCTGCGCATGAGCGACGACGACTGGCACTCCGTCCTCAACACGAATTTGTCGAGCTGCTTTTATTTCACCAAGGCGCTCCTGCAGCCGATGGCGCGCGCCCGCTGGGGCCGCATCATCAATGTCTCCTCCGTCGTGGGCTTGATGGGTAATGCCGGCCAGGCGAATTATTCTGCCGCGAAGGCCGGGATGCTCGGCTTCACGAAGTCCCTCGCGCGCGAGCTGGCCGGGCGCAATGTCACCGTCAACGCCGTCGCCCCGGGCTTCATCGCCACGGACATGACTTCCAAGCTCGACCCGAAGATGATGGAGGAAGTTTTGAAATGGATGGTCCCCGCGAAAAAAATGGGCACCGCCGACGATATCGCGGCCATGGTCGCCTACCTCGCCAGCGACCAATCCTCCTACGTCACCGGGCAGGTGTTATCGGTGGACGGCGGCATGGTGATGTGAGGACACGAATGCCGATGGCCAAACTATGGTCACCGCGCGCGGCTTCACGGACTGCCCA
>DATHOB010000185.1:0-10896 GCA_035485355.1 Opitutales bacterium
GAATGCCAACGGCAAAATGATCACGGCTTCACTGGATTCCGTGAAGGATGCTTTGGCCACCGCCACCGTGCCGGATGACTATCGTTTCACCTTTGTCAACGCCCCCGGTGACACCGCCTATCCGATTTCCGGCTGCACGTGGTTGCTGGTCAACCAGCAGTTGAAAGATCCGGTCAAAGGCAAAGCGACCGTGGATTTCATCAAATGGATTTATACCAATGACACCGCGAAGGCCGATGCCGCGACGCTGAATTATGCGCCCTTGCCGGACTCCTTGGTTAAACGCATCCTGACCACCGTGGACACGATTAAGACCGCGACCCCGGCCAAGATGTAACTGCAACCTGCCGGCACTGCTTGCGTCGGCGCAACTTCTCAATTAAATCACCGGACGGATAGTCCCATCCTATCCGTCCGGTTTTTTGCCAACACTATGAGCAGCAAAGTCACGACTCCGTACACTCCCGCCAGTGCGGCCGATTTGCCCGAGCCGAATCGTTTGGGCAACCGGTTGTTTGAGGGCGTCACGCTGCTCTCGGCCTCCATGATCGGCATCATCTTTGTGCTGGTCGCGTATGTGTTGATCCATGGTTCGTGGCCCACCATCCAGAAATTCGGGTTGCCGTTCCTGACGAACATGCATTGGAACCCGGTGACCGAGAACTATGGCGCGTTGCCATTCATTTTCGGGACGGTGGTGACTTCCGCCATCGCCTTGATTATTGCGGTGCCCCTGAGCATCGGCACGGCGATTTTTCTGACGGACTTGGCGCCCCTGTGGATGCGCCAGCCGCTGACTTCGCTCATCGAGATGCTGGCGGCGGTGCCGAGCGTCATTTGGGGCCTGTGGGGCTTGTTTGTGCTCCTGCCCTGGCTCTATGACTATCCTTATACCTGGATGAGCAAACATCTGAGCTTCATCCCCATTTTTGCCGGACCCGTGAACGGTTCCGGTGCGTGCATCATGTCCGCCGGGATTATTGTGGCGATTATGATTCTACCCATTGTCACTTCGGTATCGCGGGAAATTTTGCGTTCGGTGCCGGATTTGCAGCGCGAGGCGGCCTACGGCTTGGGCGCGACGCGTTGGGAAGTGACCAAGATTGCCGTTTTGAGTTACGCCCGGCGCGGGTTGATGGGCGCGGCGGTGCTGGGTTTGGGCCGCGCGCTCGGCGAGACGATGGCCGTGACCATGGTGGTGGGTAATAGCCCGAAAATTCCGTCGTCCATGCTGCAATCGGGGTGGACGCTGGCCAGCGTGATTGCGAATCAATTTGGCGAAGCCTCCAGCGACATTCAACGCAGTGTCCTGTTTGAAATCGGTCTGGTGCTCGTGGGGGTGACGATTCTGGTCAACATCGGCGCACTCATCCTGATCCGTTCCATTGAAACTCCCGGTTCGCGCCGGGCGTGAGGAATCTGTGTTGCATTCTTTTTCAAAATTTAACTGTCACCCTCATGCTTTCCCGTTACGACAAGCTCCGCAAGTTTAAGAGCGCCATGATGAGCGGGATCGCCGTTTTGTGCGCGTTGCTTGTGGTGTTGCCGCTGTTTTTGGTGTTTTTCCATTTGCTTAAAATGGGGTTCAGTTCACTGAATTGGGATCTGTTTACCAAGTTGCCCGCGCCCGAAGGAGAATCCGGCGGCGGCATGGCCAACGCCATTGTGGGGACGCTGGAGCTCATGGGATTGGCGTTGGTGATGGGCGTGCCGATTGGCCTCCTTGGTGGAATTTATCTTTCGGAGTACGGTTCAGGGAAAGTCAATGGTTGGATCCGGTTTGGGGCCGATGTGCTCAACGGCGTGCCTTCCATTGTGTGGGGATTGATTGGATACACATTTGTGGTGGTACCGATGGGCGGCTATTCGGCATTTTCCGGCGGATTGGCGCTGGCGTTTATCATGATTCCCCTCGTATTACGCACGACGGAAGAAGTACTGGTGCTGGTGCCGAATTCTTATCGTGAAGCGGGCATGGCTTTGGGCATTCCGCGCTGGAAGATTACCTTCAACATCGTTTTGCGCTCGGCCACGAAAGGAATCACCACAGGTATTTTGCTGGCATTAGGCCGAGTGGCCGGTGAGACGGCGCCAGTTCTCTTCACGGCGTTTGGCAACAGCCAGTGGAACCACAGCCTGAAGGAGCCAATCGCCGCGCTCCCCCTGCTGGTTTACAATTATGCCACTTCACCCTATCCCGACCAGAACCGCCAGGCCTGGGCCGGGGCGCTGGTGCTCATTCTGCTCGTTTTCCTGTTGAGCGCCTCGGTGCGCATGATTTCCTCCCGACGCAGAAAATAAATCCGCGCTTCCTCCTCGCCTTTCCACCATGAATTCCGTAATCACCCACAAGCCCTTTATGAGCGATCCTGCCAAGCCCGCGGCCGAATCCATTTCCACGCCCGTGGTTTCCGCCCCGGCGTCGGCCTCCGCGGCGAACGCCGCCCAACCCGCGGCCAAGGAAGAAATCGCCTTTGATATCCAGGATTTGAGCATTTTTTACGGCAGCCATCAGGCGATTAAAAATGTCACGATCCAAATTCCCTCCGGCAGCGTGACGGCCATCATCGGCCCGAGTGGCTGCGGCAAGTCCACGGCCCTGCGCGCGCTCAACCGCATGCATGAGTTGACCCCGGGCGCGCGCCACACCGGCAAGATTTTGATGAAGGGCCAGGATTTGTACGGGCCGGGTGTGGATGCCACGGTCGTGCGCCGGCGCGTCGGCATGGTGTTTCAGAAGTCGAACCCCTTTCCCACGCTTTCGATCGCGGAAAACGTGCTGGTCGGCCTGCGGCTCAATGGGGTGCGCGACAAGGCGTTTTTGAACAAGCGCCTCGAGGAATCCTTGCGCATGGCGGCGTTGTGGGACGAGGTGAAGGATTTCCTTAACCGCCCGGGTACCGGTCTCTCCGGCGGCCAGCAGCAGCGCCTATGCATCGCGCGCGCGCTGGCGGTGCGCCCGGAAATTTTGTTGATGGACGAACCGTGCTCGGCGCTGGACCCGATTGCGACCGCCAAAGTCGAGGAGTTGATTCACGCGCTGAAGGCGCAATACACAGTGGTCATCGTCACGCACAACATGCAGCAGGCGGCGCGCGTCTCGGAAAAGACGGCGTTCTTCTACATGGGCAAGCTGATTGAATACGGCCCGACGGAGCAAATTTTCATGAATCCGAAAGACCCGCAAACGGAGGCCTATGTATCGGGCCGCTTTGGTTGATTTTAATAAAAATCAAAACGGGGAGTTCATAATCCGAATTTTCTGTCGATAATTATCGTTTGCTCCACCACAACCATTTCCAATTTCCCGATTTTCCATGAAACGCTATTTTCACCACGAACTTGAGGATTTGCGCAAGCATCTCATTCTCATGGGCGAGCGCTCCATTGACGCCGTGCGCCTCTCCATGCAAGCCCTGCTGGCCGACGATGTGTCGATGGCCGGGCAGGTCATCGCCCTCGACGATGAGATTGACCGCCTCGAAGTCCTGATTGACGCCGAATGCGTGCGCTACATCACGCTGCGCCAGCCGGTGGCGCATGATGTGCGGTTGATGACGGTGGCCATGAAAGCCAACCATGAGCTGGAACGCGCGGGCGACGAGGCGACATCGATTGCCAAGCGGGCCCGCCGGCTGGCGGAGTTTGGCAAAGTGGATGATTTTTACAATATCCCGCGCATGGGCGAACTGGCCCTCGAGCAACTGCGCGACGCGATGGATGCCTTTATTGCCGAAGATGTGGAAAAAGCCCTGCTGGTTCCCCGCCGGGACAAGGAAGTGGACGACCTGAACCGTGAAAATTACGTGAAGTTCACGGACAAAATTTCCGCCCACTCCGAATCATCGCATGCGACCATTGAGTTGATTTTCATTTCGAAATCCTTGGAGCGCATCGCCGACCACGCGACCAACATCGCGGAGGAAGTGGTGTATCTGCTCAAAGGCGAGGATGTGCGCCACACGCAGGAAGTCCGCCGCACGGCGATGTAAATAATGGGGGCGAGTTGGAAGGTGCGGGTTGCTCATTGCAGCCATGGCACCATTTTTGATTTGCTCAAAACTCGCCGCGTTGGGCGAGCAATACGCTCAGCCCGGCAATCAACGCCGTTTCCGTGCGGAGCACGCGGGGCCCGAGGTGGGCGAGGTGGAAGTTTGCAGCGCGTAATAATTTTCTTTCCGTGGCCGACCAGCCACGTTCCGCGCCGAGAGCCAGTACCACGGGGCCATCTTGGGGAGCGATCTGCGATAAAGGTGCGCTGGCTTCATAAACATCGAGCGCGATGCGCGCGGCGTTATTGGGTGCGGTGGCGAGGGCGGAAAGGGCATGCTCCAGGGAATCGTGCCGCACAACAGCGGGGACAGTCGTGGCGAAGGCCTGCGCCGCGCCTTCGCGCAGGCGTTGCTGCCATTCCGGGGATTTCCACAACGTGCTGTCCGCGTAGGAAGGCTCGCCTTTTTCCGCAGGGAAAAAATGCAATGCGGTCACGCCAAAGGCAGCGGCTTCGCGCAACAAGTCACGCGCGGTTTGCGGGCGCGGGAGGCCGACGAGGATCCAAAACGGACGGGACGTTTCAATTTTTGTCTCCCAGATGGTTTCCAGAAGCATGCCTTCCGGGCCATCGGCCACGATGGTGGCCTTCCCGCGCAGACCATTGACGACCCCGACAAAGAGTTCGCTGCCAATCTTCATCCGCAGCACTTCGCGGATATGCCGTGCGCGCGGGTCGCCCGGCGCGAGGCACGCGGCTTCCGCGGCAGTATCGAAAAGGATGAGATTCATGGGAAAACGGAAAAATTTAATCACCAAGGGAGCGGAACCAAGCCGGTTCGCCACTTGCCAAGGCCGGCTTCAGAGCTTAAAATAAAGCAATATTCGGGATAATTGCGAAACAACTTCACCGAGGAGGGGTCTTTCTTTTCCGTCATGAAAAAATTTTCCAAATTAATGCTGGTGGGATTCACGCTGGCGGGTCTGGCGGGCTGTCGCGATACCGGCTACAACGGCAAGACGCTGAATAATGATTTGACGCCGAATGTGACGCCACAAGCCACCACGCGTACTTACGATGCGAATGGCAACCCGGTCGTCACGCCAGCGCCCGTGCCGGGAGCAAGCGACCCAACCAGCCCCAATTACCATGGTCCCAGCGGTCCAAACTAACCGCCGAATCGACTAAGGCGTTTTTGCAGGGAGCGGGGTCAGGGGGGCATCAACCGTGTCTGTCGGAGCCGTGGAGTTGGGTTCCGCGTAGTCCAATTGCGTGGCATCACGCGCGGGGAATTGCTCCCAGCCGCCGCCGAGGGACTTGAAGAGAGTAACCAAGTCGGTGGCGACAGAAGCTTCGCTTTGCTCCAATTGGTTTTCTGAAGAGGCGAGTGAAAGCTCGGCGCTAAGCACATTGATGAATTCCGCCGTGCCTTGGGTGTAGAGGTCTTTGGAAAGGTTGTAAGCTTGCTGGTTGTCATCCACCACCGCGCGCAGAGCCACGCTGCGTTGCTGGTCCGCGTCGAAATCAACGAGCGAAGTTTCGACCTGGTTCAATGCCGTGAGCACGGTGTTATGGTAGGCAAAAATATCCGATTGGAGGGTGGCTTTGGCTTCTTCGACTTGCGCGGAAATTTGGCCGCCTTCAAAAATGGGCCAGTTGATGGAGGGGCCCCACGACCAAACTTGCGAGGCCCACTGAGACATCTGGCCGATGGAAACACCTTGGAAGCCGAATGAGCCGGTAAGGGAGAATTGCGGATAATATTGCGAGATGGTGGCGCCAATGGTGGCGGTGTCGGCGTGGATTTGCGCTTCAGCCGCACGAATGTCGGGCCGGCGACGCAACAAGTCCGCAGGCAGGCCGATGGGAACCTGGGTGGGGGTCTTGGGCAGCGGGGCGGGAGTGTCGAGGTCTTTGATCAGCGCCCCCGGGTCGCGACCCAGCAGCAGGGCGAGCGCGTAAATTTGCGTGTTGATGGAGGCTTGGAGGGAGGGGATCTGTGCGTTGGTGGAATCCGCGGCGGACTTCGCATTTTCATAGTCGAGCTTGCTGGCGAGGCCAGCTTGCCAGCGGTCTTGGGTGATTTTTAGCGTGCTTTGTTCATCCACGAGGTTGAGGTTGGCAATGCGCAACAACTCTTGCTGGGAGCGCAGACTGATGTAATCAATGCCCACGTCGGCGAGCAAGGTGACGAGGGTGTCGTGGCGGGACTCGACCGAAACTTCAAGGTTGGCGGTGGCGGCTTCGGCGGCGCGGCGGGTAGCGCCAAAGATGTCGAGATTCCAAACGGCGCTCAAGCCGGAGTGCCAGGAAGTATGCGGGGGCGCTTCCCGTGGTTCATCACCGATGTAGGTGGGGCCGGAACCGTAACTATAAGAACCGGTCGCGGAAACGGAGGGAAGCAGGCCGGCATCAATCGCGGCAATGGCAGAGCGGGCGGAGCGGATGCGGGCATCGGCCTGCATCAGGGTGAGATTTTGGTCCGCGGCGTCGTGGACGAGGCGGGTCAGGGTGTCATCACCGAACATGGACCACCAATCGACCACGGTCAAAGCCGCGGAGGAAGCTTTGCTTTCGGCGGCGGGGCTGGTGGTTTGGTCGGTGTTCAGCCAATTGGCGGGAGTCTTCACCACGGGCGGATGGAAATCCGGCCCGACAGTGCAACCGGCCAGCACGAGAACACCGGCGAAAGCCAGAGGCCGGGCCAATGAAATTGGGAAAAAATTGTGCAAGTGGGGTTTCATTCGTAACGCAGGGCTTCGATAGGGTCGAGGCGTGAGGCTTTCCACGCGGGGTAAAAGCCAAAGACAATGCCGACACCAGCCGATACGAGGAGGGCCACCGCGGCTGCGCCATAGGAAGGTTGGGTCGGCCAGTGCATGACTTTGGTGACGACAATGGAGCAAATGCGGCCAAAAAAGAGGCCAATGCCTCCACCAATGAGACACAGCACGACGGCTTCGACCAGAAATTGGACCAGAATGTCCCGGGCCTTGGCGCCGACGGCCATACGCAGGCCGATTTCGCGGGTGCGTTCCGTGACTGACACCATCATAATGTTCATGATGCCGACGCCGCCCACCACGAGGGAAATTGCGGCGACGACGAGGAGCAATTGGGTCATCATCTTGCCGGAAGAAGTGAGTGTGTTGGTCATTTCGGTCATGTCGCGGATGGTAAAGTCATCGACATCATCGGCTTTGATGTGGTGACGGTCATGCAGCACGGCGGTAATTTGCTGGAGGGCCAGCGGAATATCCGGGGTGGAATCGGCGCCCGCCAGGATTTGGTCAATATTGGCAAACTTGGTCATTTGCGGATTGTCCTGAGTTTCGGTGCTGGAGCCGACGGCGTACAAAGTGATGCTGGCATCGGGGAAAGTGGCCATACCGTTGTTGGCAGTGGAAGAGGTGGAACTACCGGCACTGGCGTTGCTGCCGCTGGAGCCAGAAGTGCCGCCATTGCCATTGATGCGGTATTTTACTGTTGTCCACGGAATGACAAGAATATCGTCCTGATCCTGACCCATGAGATTGGCGCCTTTGGCGCTGAGCACACCGATAACTTTCAAGCCGACGTTTTGCAGGCGGACTTCTTTGCCAATGGGGTCTTCTTCGCCAAAGAGCTGGCGCTTGATAGTCTGACCGATGAGACAGACCTTGTTGGAATTGCGCACATCAAGATCGCTGAACGGTATGCCCTCGTCCATGGTCTCCCAGTCGCGGAGAGTCAAAAATGAAGGCTCAGTGCCCTGGATGTTTTGCGGCAGCCAATTTTTATTGCCATAGACGACCTGCCCGCGCGCGCGCACAACCTTGGCCACGCTGCTCACCGCGGGACATTCGTTTTGGATGGCGGTGGCATCATCCGGCGTGAGTGACACCCCGGTGCCGCCGCCGAAGCTGATGCCCGCGCTGGTGGCCGCGCCGGGGAATACCATCAGAATATTTGTCCCCATGCTTTCGATGGTCTTGCTGATGGCGGTGGAGGAGCCGTTGCCGATTTCGACCATCGCAATGACTGCGGCGACGGCGATGATGATGCCCAGGCACGTCAACGCCGAACGCAGCAAATTGCGCCAGATGGCGCGAATGGCCGTGATAAAGATGACGTAATAAATGTGCATGACAGACGGTAAGGAAAGCGGCAGGGCGGATTAATGTGCAGCGGGCGCGGCAAAGGCGCCATCCACCATGAGGCCGTCTTTGATATGGATGACGCGCGTGGCGTAATCGGCCACTTCAGCGTCGTGGGTGACGATGATGATGGTCAGGCCGTCTTCGCGGTTGAGCTGCTGGAACATGCGCAAAATGTCCACGCTCGTCTTGGAATCGAGATTGCCTGTCGGCTCATCGGCAAACAGCAGCGAGGGCTGGTTAACCAAGGAACGCGCGATGGCGACACGCTGCTGTTGGCCGCCGGAAAGCTGGGAGGGTTCGTGGTCCATACGTTCGCCCAAGCCGACCCGCTCCAGCAATTTAATGCCCCGGGCTTTGGCTTCGCGATCGGGGATATGCACAGGCGAGTAGGAGAGCGGCATGACCACATTGTCCAGCGCGGTGGTGCGCGCGAGCAGATTGAAACTTTGAAACACGAAGCCGATTTTCCGGCTGCGCAGCACTGCACGTTCGTCGGCGTTCATGGCGGTGACGTCCTCGCCATCGAGCATGTATTTGCCCGAGGTGGCATGGTCAAGACAGCCCAGCAGATTCATCAGCGTGGTTTTGCCCGAACCGGATGAGCCCATGAGTGCGACGAGCTCGCCGCGCTCAAGCGTCATTGAAACGCCTTTGAGCACGGGCAAGGGGACAGTCCCAAGCATGTAAGTCTTGCAGAGGTTGGTGAGTTCGATGAAGGCCATGGCAGTTTGCGCGGTGCGTGATACTGTTGGGGATTAACCGCCGCCAGCGCCTCGGCCACCACCACCGCCACCACCGCGGGCAAAATTCGGCGCAAACGGGTTGGTGGTGCCAGAGTTGGCGGATTGATCCGCAGTGGCCTGGCCAGTGATGACTTGATCACCCTCCTTCAAATCGCCACCAAGAATGGCGGTGTTCACTTCGTCGGTGATGCCGGTTTGCACCGGCACGGCCTTGGGCGCGCCATTTTCAAGGACAAATACGACCGATTGCTTGGCTTTGGCTGCGCCACCTTTGCCAGCGCCGGAACCTTTGCCACCGCGACTGGTGCCACCACTGCCGGCCGCGCTGCCGGTGCTGCCACTGTCTGCCGGGGCGGCACTTGTGCCCGCGCTGCTTGCCGTGCCAGCCATGGGGGTAATGGTGCTCATGTCGAAATTTTTCGGGCGCCAGCGCAACGCGGCGTTGGGCACCATGACGACACCTTTGGATTCATTGACCAGGAACTTCACGTTCGTTGTGCGGTAGGGAATGAGTGTGCCGTCGGGATTGTCGGCATCTACCTCGACAGTGTAGGTGACGACGTTTTGCGTCATGGTCGCATTCCAGCGCACTTTATTGACGGTGCCTTGAAATTGATGGTTGATGCCATCCACGTCAAAGAGCACTGGCATGCCTTCCTTGATGCGTGGCACATCCGCTTCATTGACTGAAACCCAGATTTTCAACTTGGACAAATCGCTGGCGATGAGGAAGAGGCTGGGGGCATTCAGGCTCGAAACTACGGTTTGCCCTTGGTCCAGGCGGCGGTCAATCACGGTGCCATTCACCGGCGAAGTAATGGTGCAGTAGCCCAGATTGCGATTAGCGCTGTCAACCTGCGCTTGGGCTTCTTTGACTGCCGCTTGCGCCTGGGAGATGGCGGCGGTGCCGACATCCACCTGGGCTTTAGCCGTCTCATAGGTTGCCTTGTAGCTGTCGTAGGTGGTTTGGGCGAGGGCTTCACCGGAGCCGAGCTTTTGCGCGCGGTCCCAGTCGGCCGCGGCGTCGGTAAGCTTCACCTGGTCTTCCTCCAGATTGGCTTTGGCCGATTCGACATTGGCGTTGGCGGAATCAAGCTGGGCTTTGGCGGAGTCCAAGTCGGCTTGGTAGATGGTGTCGTCGATGGTCGCGATGATATCGTCTTTTTTGACCACGGAGCGGAAATCGATCACCTTGTCGGGAGTCTTGGGGTCCCACAAAGTTTTGATAATGCCCGAGACCTGGGCGCCGATGTCCACCGATTCTTCGGGTTCAATGGTGCCGGTCGCAGGAATGAGCTCCTGCACGTCACCGCGCGCGATGGCTGAGGTCACGTAACTGTTGTCACTAGCGGCGGCACGGTGGATCCACCAATAACCGCCGAGGGCGCAAGCAGCAACGAGAGCAAGGACGAGAATGATCCAGAAACGTTTCATAGCGGGGAGTTAATCCAGGGTGGCGGGAATTTTTGCCGCGAGCGCGGCGAGGTGGGTGTTGAGTCGTTCCAAATATCCATGCAGCCGGGGTAATTCATCATCGGCCAAACCACCCATGACGAGGCGGATTTGGTTATGATGAGCCAACAGCACGCGATTCACTAACTTTTCGCCTTTGGGCGTCAAGCGCAACATGAAACCGCGCCGGTCGGTGGAGGCTTTGACTTGGCGGACGAGCCGGGCTTTGACCAAGCGGTGCACAAGGGTGGTGACGCTAGGCGGCTGTACCAGGAGGCGTTGGCCGATTTCCATCATGCGCAGGCCTTCGGTGCGGCCTTCCTCGGTGGCGGCGCGATGGAGGGTCCGCAAAATGGCCCATTGGGCTTGGCTGAGGCCAAATTGGTGAAAATAGGGCCGCATAACGCGATGGATAAGGCCAAAGGAACGTAAAACTCCGCCAAAAGCGGCTTGCGAAGGGGTGCGGTGGGCCAGGGCAGTCATGCGACAAAGGGGAACAGTAAAGTGATTAGTCTCCTAAACATCAACTAAGAAAATGGGTTCCTGATCCAGTTTGCAGGAATGTAACCCC
>DATHOB010000186.1:0-10878 GCA_035485355.1 Opitutales bacterium
CGATTTTTTGCGGGGCCGGTGTGGCGCTGGCGGTATCGGTGGAACCCGTTGCATTGGCGCCGCCAGCAGCAGCTTGGAGGGTGGCGTTTACTGCCAGTGCGAGCAAGGCGGTGGCGGCAATCGTGTAAATAGGGCGCAAAAACTTCATGGGGGCAGTACTGACGGGGGTGGGGTATCCAGACGGAGAAGAAAAGCCGTCAAGAAAGGGGAAGCGCATTGTAGGCGTTGCCTAATCGAGTGCAAGTCATCGTTATGAACATTCGCGGGGTTTCGCATGGCCAAAAACTATCTCTCGCGCCGGGGGTTAATTCCCCTTAGTGTTTTGTCCATTCATTTGTTGTCGATATGAAATCCTGGTTCGCAAAATTTATTTTCATTGCCGCCATCGCGGTGTTGGGCGCGTTAAGTGGCTACTGGCTGGGGCATCATTCCGCTGATGGTAATGCCGGGGCCAAGTCGGTTCCGCTAACGGCAACTTCTTTGCGGGCGATAATCATCAACAACGCTTCAGGGAAAACGGTGGATTGGCGCGCGTTGCTTGATTCGACGGGGAAAATCGACCCCGATCTGTTGGCGGCATGGGCGCGCGGCCTGAGTGCGAATGAAATCGGCGATATTTTGAAAACACTGAAGACCATGCCGGCCAATCTGCGGCGCAACGATTTGATGGGCGCGCTTTACAATGCCTTGGCGCAAAGCGACCCCAAGGGTTTTTTGACCGACTCAAAAGACATCCCCGTTCCTCGCTTACGCGAATCCGGCATTGATGTGGCATTGCAAACTTGGGCTGCGAAGGATCCCAAGGCCGCCTTGCAGTGGATTAAGGACAATCCCGGCGCCGCATCCACTGCGGCAATCAATGCGCGCTTTGCCGCCGCCATCGCGGGTTTTGCCACTACCGACCCGGTTGGCGCGCTCGATGCCGTCAGCCAGCTTAATGACGACAATGTGCATGATCGGCTCATGAAAAACGCCGCCACCAAGGCCTTGGCGGATGCTTTGGCGGACCAGGGAGGCTTTTCCCAAGCCGCTGCGTTCTTCAGCCAGTTGGCCGCCGGGCAGACCCGGGATGAAGCTTATGGCGAACTCGCCCAACGTTGGACGGAAATTTCCCCACAAGACGCCGCTACTTGGGCCGACTCCCTCAATGGCGATCCGCAACTCAAATCCACAATTGGCGCACAAATCGCCAGTGTCTGGGCCAACAACGACCCTTCCGCCGCAGCCACTTGGGCCGCGGCGTTTGATGCGAAGATGAATCCAGAATTATCTGGAAATGGCGCGCCGCAAGGTCAAATGCTCGCCACCGCCATCCGCGCTTGGACGAATTACGACCTCAATCCTGCGGGAGAATTTCTCAACCTATTGCCCGCTTCCCCGGCCAAAGATCCCGCGGTCGCCATATTTGCTTTGCGCTCCAGCCAGGAGGATCCCGCAAGTGCGTTTCAATGGGTCAATTCCATTTCCGATGAGCAAATGCGCGAGGGTATGACGGTGGGGGTGGCCCTCGAGTGGATGGAGCAGGAACCGACGGGTTATAACCAATTCCTGAGCTCAACCACGAGTTTGACTGAACAGCAAAAATTGATGTTGTCGGGAATTCCGCCGGAAACGCTGCAAAGCCTCACGCAATTCAACACCGTTCTCGGTGGCGGTGACGCCGTGCAAACTATGATGGAAAACGCGATTTTGACGGGCAAGGGCATGGTTGGAGAGCAATCGGGCACTATCCCAGCGCCACCCCGCGTACCGGCCAATTCCCCCGGTGGCGCGAATTTCAACCCGGCGGATTACGCTCCCGCGCCGGATAGCGCGCCGACGCCTTGATTAATTATGTGGTGTGGGTAGAGCGGATGCGTAAATCGGGTGGCCAACATATAAGTTTAAGGAAAAGTTGTGATAGTTGGATTCAAATCGCGGATTTGACGCCATTGGCAAAAGTCTTCTATCGTCGGGAATGGCTTATACCCTTGGTTTGGACTTTGGCACCAACTCCGTGCGCGCTTTGCTTGTGCGTTGCAGCGATGGCCGCGAACTTGCGACGTGTGTGGTGGATTACCCCAGCGGGCATCAGGGCGTCTTGCTCGACGAGCGCGACCACAACCTCGCCCGCCAGCATCCGGGCGACTATTTAGTGGGAATGGAAAAAGCCGTGCGCGGTGCGCTCGCTGCGGCTGCTCCCGCTGACCCTTCTTTTCGTCCCGATCAGGTTATCGGTATCGGCGTGGACTCGACTGGCTCCAGCCCTTTGCCGGTGGACAAATCGAACTCACCGCTGGCCCTCGATCCGCGCTTTAAAGACAATCTCGCCGCGCAGTGCTGGTTATGGAAGGACCATACCGGCCACGCCGAAGCCGCAAAAATCACCGAAACGGCCCGTGTGCTGCGCCCGCAATACGTCGCCAAATGCGGCAACACGTATTCCTCAGAATGGTGGTGGAGCAAAATCTGGCACTGCCTGAATACCTCCACCGAAGTTTTTGATGCGGCATATTCGTGGGTTGAATTGGCAGATTGGGTGCCGTCGGTGCTCGCGGGCGTCCGTGACCCGAAGGCAATAAAGCGCGGGGTGTGCGCCGCCGGCCACAAGGCGATGTATGCCGAGGACTGGGGCGGCTTGCCCGACAAGGAATTTCTCACCGCATTGCATCCCAAACTCGCCGACCTGCGCGACCGGCTCTATGATAAAGCTTACGATGCTTCGACCCCCGCGGGTCAGCTGTGCGCGGAATGGGCGCAACGCTTCGGATTGCGTCCAGGTATCGCCATCGCCATCGGCGAATTTGACGTGCATTACGGCGCCATTGGTTGCGCGGTCGAGGAAGGCGTACTCGTCAAAGTCATCGGCACCTCAACCTGCGACTGCGCGGTCGTCTCCGCGCAAAAAACGATAGCGGATATCCCGGGCATCTGCGGCATCGTCAAGGGCGCGATTTTGCCGGGCTATTACGGCATTGAGGCCGGGCAATCGGCCGTCGGCGATATTTTCAAATGGTGGGTCGAGGTCGTGTGCCAGGGTGACGCCGCATTGCACGAGCAACTCACGGCCGAGGCGCAAAAACTTCGCCCCGGCGAAAGCGGCCTGCTCGCGCTCGACTGGAACAACGGCAACCGCACCATCCTGGTGGATCAGCGGCTTACCGGATTGATTTTGGGGCAGACGCTGCGTACCACGCGCGCGGAAATTTACCGCGCCCTGATCGAATCCACGGCCTTTGGCGCGCGCGCGATTTTGGAACGCATTGAGGAATACGGCGTGCCCGTGCAGACCATCGTTTGCGCGGGCGGCATTGCGGAAAAAAATCCGCTGCTCATGCAAATTTATGCTGATGCCACCGGGCGCGAAATGCGCGTTGCCCGTTCGGCGCAGGCCTGCGCGCTCGGCTCGGCTATCGCGGCGTCCGTTATGGCGGGTGTTGCGCAGGGCGGCCATGCTGATTTTGCCACCGCCCAGCGCGCCATGGGCGGCTGGAAGGACATCGTGTATAAACCCCGCCGCGCGGAAAAAGCGACCTACAACAAACTCTACAAGCTCTACATGAAGTTGTATGACAACTTCGGCGGCGTCCGTTCCGTCAACCTCGGCAAGGTGATGAAGACATTGCTCGAAATCAAGGAATCGGTCTAAACCTGATTGACCTAAAAGCTAAACACCAAGCATTCAAACACTCCTTTACTCATGATCCTCCTCCCTAAAAATCTCGAAGTCTGGTTCCTCGTCGGCAGCCAGCATCTCTACGGCGAAGCGGCGCTGAAAAAAGTCGCCGCCAACGCGCAGGTCATCGCCCGCGCGTTTCATAACGCCGAGGAATTGCCGCTCAAGGTCGTCCTTAAGCCAGTGTTGACCGGGCCGGGCGAAATATCCCAAATCATGGACGAAGCCAACGTCGCGCCGCAGTGCGTCGGCCTAGTCGCGTGGATGCACACTTTTTCGCCCGCGAAGATGTGGATCAACGGCCTGAAAAAATTGCGCAAGCCGCTCGCCCACCTGCACACGCAGTTCAACCGCGACCTACCATGGGGCGAGATTGACATGGATTTCATGAATCTGAATCAAGCCGCGCACGGCGACCGCGAGTTCGGCTTCATTGGCGCGCGCCTGCGCCTCGACCGCAAAATCATTGTGGGCCATTGGGCGGACAAGGATGTCCTCGCCGCGCTCGGTGCGTGGATGCGCGCCGCCCGCGCGTGGCACGATTGGCAGGGCGCGAAGTTCGCGCGCTTTGGCGACAACATGCGCCAGGTCGCCGTTACCGAAGGCAACAAAGTGTCCGCGGAAATTGCGTTTGGTTTTTCCGTCAACGGCTATGGAGTCGGAGATTTGGCCGCAAAAGTTCATGCGGTCAAGGACGCCGCTGCCGACCGGCTCTGCGCCAAATATGCGGAGGAATACACCCTCGCGCCAGAGTTGCGCAAGGGCGCCGCGCGGCATGAATCGCTCCGCGAAGCCGCAAAAATCGAATTGGGGATGCGCGCATTTTTGGAGGAAGGCGGCTTCAAGGGCTTCACAACGACATTTGAGGATTTGCACGGCCTTGGCCAATTGCCGGGCCTCGCCGTGCAGCGCCTGATGGCTGATGGCTACGGCTTCGGCGCCGAAGGCGATTGGAAAACCGCCGCGCTGTTGCGCGCCTGCAAAGTCATGGCCGATGGTCTGCCCGGCGGCGTGTCTTTCATGGAGGATTACACTTATCACCTCGAAGAGGGGAAACGCAAAGTGCTCGGCGCGCATATGTTGGAAATTTGTCCGACCATCGCTTCCGCCAAGCCGCGGGTGGAAGTTCATCCGCTCGGCATCGGCAGCAAAGCCGACCCGGTGCGCCTCGTGTTTGATGCGGTTCCCGGCGAGGCGCTCAATGCTTCGTTGATAGATTTGGGCAATCGCTTCCGCTTGCTGGTGAATGAAGTGACCGCGGTCGCGCATCCCGCGCTACCCAAGTTGCCGGTCGCTCGCACCGTCTGGGAGCCCAAGCCCGATTTTGCGACTGGCTGCGCGGCGTGGATTCTCGCTGGCGGCGCCCACCACACCGCCTACAGCCCGGCCCTTACCACCGAGCATATCGAAAACTTTGCCGAGATGGCGGGCGTCGAGTTGTTCATCATCGGCGAGCATACCACCATGTGCAACGCCAAGCGGGAACTCCGCTGGAATGAACTGTATTACCAACTCGCGCCGGGCTTGGGTTCGGTCTAAAATAAAATTCCAATGAAAAAATTCCAAGCCATCCGCGAGGAATGCTGCGAGGCCAACCGCGTCCTCCCCACCACCGGGTTGGTGGATTTGACTTTTGGCAACGTCAGCGTGCTTGACGTTGCGGCCGGGGTGTTTGCCATCAAACCCAGCGGCGTGCCTTACGAAAAATTAAAACCGGCGGATATGGTACTGGTGGATTTGGAGGGGAAAATTGTCGCGGGTAAATTGCGGCCCTCATCGGACACGCCAACCCACCGTTGCCTCTTTCGCGCATTCACGGGCGTGCGCTCCATCGTTCACACCCATTCGCGCCACGCGGTGGCGTTTGCGCAGGCAGCGCGGGAAATTCCCAATCTCGGCACCACCCACGCCGATTATTTTGACGGCTCGGTTCCACTCACCCGGGCACTGACCCCGGCGGAAATCGCCAAGGATTACGAATGGGAAACGGGCAACGTCATCGCCGAGCGCTTTCGTGATTTGAATCCGCTCGATGTGCCGGGCGTGTTGGTGCGCCATCATGGCGTGTTTGTCTGGGGAGCCTCGGCCGCCAAGGCGTTGGAAACCGCCCTTGCGTTGGAAGCCATCGCGCAAATGGCGTTGTGGACGCTGCAGCTCCAGCCCGCGATGCCGCCGATTCCCAAGGCGCTGCATGAAAAACATTTCCGCCGCAAACATGGCGCGAAGGCCTATTACGGGCAGGGCGGCAATTGCTAACGTAACGAATTAAAAATATTTTGCAGGATTCGCCTGGCGACTGGCGTGTTAAGGTTGAAACCAAAAATCAACATTCTCCATCGCCATGAAACGTTTTTCCTTCCTGCAACTCGGATTTATCCTAACCGCTTTCGCTCAGGCCATAACCCTGGTTGCGCAAGATGCGCCAGCGACTCCCGGTGCCTCCGGCCCAACTCCGGAGGAGCGCAAGTTGCTGGCCGCAGACACCCGGCCTACCGCCGCCACCACTCCGGGTGAAAAAGCGACTGATCCCGCACCCTTCACGCTGGAAATACGTGATGGTTATATTTATGAAAAAGGCCAACGTGGCGGGGATGGCTCGATTGGGGCAATTGTTGAATATTTAAAGAAAAGCAATCACGACTTCAGCCTCGTGTTGGGGCCGGGCGCGGAAAAGGCCCATGTTGAAAATTTGATTCTGCATCTCCCGCAGTTTGATATCCGGATAATCAGCCAAGCCCTCTATTCGTGTGCAACTCCAGACCTTAGAATGGATGCTCTGGACGGAGGAATCATCAGTTTGGCGCTGCATGACTTGCCGGAAGAACGCCAGGTGGAAATCTACAACCTCAGCACTTACCTCAACCCCAACGGCAATGCGGACAAGAAAACCATAGATGACAAACTGGCCACGGTGACGGACACAATTCGACAGACAGTCTATGATCTGGATAAGGCCGCCATGGGCGATATGACCTTTCAGTTTCATGAAGGCACGAATCTGCTGGTCGTCACCGGCACGAATCGCGCGGTCAACGTGGCTGACAAGGTGGTGAACGCGCTGAATCAATCGGATTCAGTAAACATTTTTTCAAACGTCCCGGATTCCAAAACCGGTGACATCGATTTCCGTAACTTGAGCCGGGATGATGCGTTAGCGGTGGACGTAACCAAACTTTCCGCCGAGAAGTTGGATGCGGAAATAATCGACCTGCAAAATCGATTGAACCGGGAGAATTCATTCACCGTTATCCAAAGCATCAAGCAAAAATTGGATGATGCGCAAAAACGACTCACTGCATTGACTTGGGCAAATGCGCCCGCCACCGACTCCGCCAAGAAATAACTTTGCCCACCACTGTCGCCACACATTCTTTTTATCCCTTGGGTTTGACCAACGCGCGACCTGTGGACGGGAACTCCATGCCGTCGGCCCCCGCTGCGCTCACCGGCGTGGCGGCGCTTACCCATCGGCTGGCCAAAGGCGATGAGGCGGCCTTTCGCGAATTTCACGCGCAATACTTCGACCGACTCTATCAATTTCTGCTCGTGGTCGCGCGAGGTCAAGAGCATGAAGCCCGCGAGGCATTGCAGGAAACCCTCGTGCGCGTCGCCCGCCATGCGCGGCCCTTTGACGACGAATTTGCCTTCTGGTGCTGGCTCAAGGCGGTGGCGCGCAATGCCGCGCGCGACTCCGGTCGCAAGCGCACGCGTTACGCGGCCCTCATGCAAAGTTTTTCGGCTTTCTCCCGCCCGGAGGCGCCCGTTGCGCCGGCGGCGGATGATGGTCGCCTCTCCGCGCTGCTCATCGAATGTCTCGTTGAATTCGCACCTGGCGACCGTGCGTTGCTGGAAGGAAAATATCTCCACGGAGCGACGGTAGCCGAACTGGCCGGGCAAATGGGCCAAAGCATCAAATCGGTCGAATCCCGCCTGGTGCGCCTGCGCCGCGAACTGCGCGAGAGCACGCTCGCCAAACTCCGCCAGCCATGAAAAATCCTGAACACAAAGAATTGTTGCGGGAAATATTTTGCGACGAGGAACTCCAAAGCCTCCGCGAAGAATCCCTCGCCTGCGGACTCTCGACGGTGCGGTCGCGGCGGCGCAACCACACCCTGCGCATGGCGGCGTTGGCTGCGGTTCCGATGGTGGTCATCGGCGTAATTGGGTTGAGGTCGGGATGGTATGTGATTCCCCCGCAGCCTATTGCTTCGGTTACCGCTCCAGTTGATTCGCGCCTTGCGGGGGTAAAAATTTATCCCGCGGTTTCCATGGCCGATGCCCCGCAGGTAACCATCATTTCTGATGAGGAATTATTTGCGCTATATAAGGACCAACCTGTAGGCCTGATTGGCGAACCAGGAAAGCAGCGCTTGGTGGTTTATGACGAGCCAGCAGTTCGGTGATGGCTATGTCCGCCAAAATACCGCATACTGCGTTATGAAGTCCCACAAACGTTTGCTTATCTTGCTGCTCATTGCCTTGCTCATCGGAGGTTTGGCATGGAAATTCTGGCCGCTTGGGACATTGTCGGGCGAAAAAACCGCCATGCCTTCAACCCCAACTCCGTCAGTGCCGAAATATGCCAATGCCACACCGGCAACGTCGGCACCAGTAGTCTCCGCGCCCAAGCTGCCTGCGGCCCAACCCGTCAATCCTACATCCACTGCCAATGCGGCAAACTCGGCAGCGGATCGCGCCGCCATCACCGTGGCGGGTGGCAGCATTGCGCCACTCTCGGTGAATTATGATAATAATCAGGTCACTATGGATTTTGGCGTAGTAGTCTTCACACCTGGCTTGCCCGTGCCGCTCATCCTGCCCACCGGGCAGACTGGCACGATGACCGCGAGCATTGGCGAAGGCGGCGCATTACAAGTGGATTTGGACATCAAAGGAAACGCGCCCAGCGGACAGTCCACCATGATGCATATGGTGACCTTCACTGACGCCAAAAGCGGAAACGTCGAAATTGCCAGCGCCGGCCTCAATTTCAAGTTTTCGCCGCGACTGCAGGGGAACTAAACGCCGTTGGTCAATGTTACTTGGAGTTGTGACGCATATAACCGGCTTCACCAGAATTTCCACTTGGGCTTCGGCTTCATTTCCAGTTTCTGCCAACGGAATTGCTTGCGCCACTTCTCGTCTCCCGCGAGATACGACAGAAACGCCTGCTGCACTTCCTCCTTGCGGAATTCGCCCTCGGCGCGGAAATGATGCTCTACGTCGCCTTCGCGATACTCCAAATCATACGGGCCATCCATTTCCCCCGACGCCTGCAGGTAAACCTCATCCTTTTGCTCCAGCCGGACGTACTCGCCTCGCCCCCGGTCATCGGCGAAAACGCCTCGCAACTGCTCTTCGGTTACGTTATCAATTCCGGTTTTTGCGGCATCCAATTTCATGGGAGAATGCCCTGGACATTAAACACTGGGACGCAGGTGGCAAGCCTACCGCACCTCCCAAAGTCGCGCAGATTATAATCGGTACCGACGAGTGGGTGTGTCAAAAAGTGCGATATTTATTCATGCAAAAAGCCCGCAACTCGTTAGAGTCGCGGGCTTTATAAAATGGCGTCCCCTTGGGGATTCGAACCCCAGTCGCCAGGATGAAAACCTGGTGTCCTAGGCCGGGCTAGACGAAGGGGACGCGAAAGTTGCTGGAAAACGGCCCAATCTACCGATTTTTGGTCGGGCGGCAAGCTTATCCGAGAGGGCCATAATGCCGGGTGAAAAAAATCACTTCGGCACCAATTCGCTCACCAGTGAAATTTCTTCCTGTAGTTCTTTGACACTAGCATCAATTTTGCCGCGGGAGAATTCGTTAACGGGCACGCCGGGGACGACGGACCAATTCTTGCCGTCGCTGCGGATGGGCATCGAGGCCATAATGCCGGCGGGAATGCCATACGAGCCATCAGAGCACACGGCGACACTAAACCAGTCACCCGCGGGCGTGGGGGTGACGAGCGAGCGCACACTGTCCATCGCGGCATTGGCGGCGGAAGCTGCCGAGGAAGCGCCGCGGGCTTTGATGATCGCCGCACCGCGCTGCTGCACGTTCGGAATGAAGGTGCCCTTGAGCCATTCCTCGTGCCCGATGACATCGGTGCACGGGCGGCCGTTGATTTTCGCGTTGTAGAAATCAGGATACTGAGTCGAGGAGTGGTTGCCCCAGATGCAGAGATTGGAGACGCGGCTGACATGGACGCCGGCCTTTTGCGCGAGTTGGGACTTGGCGCGGTTTTCGTCGAGGCGCGTCATCGCAAACCAGCGGTTGGCGGGGACGGAGGGCGCATTGCGCATCGCGATGTAGCAATTGGTATTGCACGGATTGCCGACCACGAGCACGCGGACATCCGCCGCGGCGTTCTTGGCGATGGCCTGGCCCTGGCCGGTGAAAATTTTCCCATTGATGCCGAGGAGTTCTTTGCGCTCCATCCCGGCTTTGCGCGGCACACTGCCGACGAGCAACGCCCAGTTCACATTCTTGAAGCCTTCATTCAAATCGGCCGTCTGCACGACATCCGTCAGCAGCGGGAACGCGCAGTCGTCGAGTTCCATCACCACGCCCTTGAGCGGCTCCAGCCCGGGCTGGATTTCAATGAGGTTCAGCGCGACCGGTTGGTCGGGGCCGAACACGGCGCCGGAGGCGATGCGGAACAGGAGGGCGTAACCGATTTGGCCGGCGGCGCCCGTGACAGCGATGCGAATGGGTTGCTTCATAGGGAAAGTGACTTGGTGTTTTAGTTCTTAGTGCTTGGTTTCCTAAAGTTCAAGCCGGGACTGGCTGGGCGGGACGCATGGCTGCATACGCATGGCGGATGACGCGCTCGGTGGTGCCCCAGTCTATGCACGCATCGGTGATGGAGACGCCGGGGCGCAGGGCCGCGCCGTTGATGGGTTCGGGCTGGCGGCCAGCGTGAAGATTGCTTTCGAGCATCGCGCCGATGAGGCAGTTCCGTCCGGCGAGGCGCTGGGCCAGCACGTCGGCAAACACATCGGGCTGGCGTTCCGGTTGCTTGCCGCTGTTGTCGTGCGAGCAATCCACCATGATGGGCGCTGGCAGCCCGGCGGCGCGCAAAAGTTTTTCCGCCGACGCAACATGGTTTGCGCCGTAATTGGGGCCATGCGAGCCGCCGCGAAGCACGAGGTGGCAGTTTGGGTTGCCGCGAGTGGTGACCGCGGAAGCCTGACCATCTTCATTTATGCCAAGAAAAGTCTGTG
>DATHOB010000187.1:0-5722 GCA_035485355.1 Opitutales bacterium
AATTCACCTGGATTGACGCCCGCGTGCTGGAAAAACTCGGCATCGAGCGGCGCAAGAAAGATTTGCAGATTCAAATGGCGAACGGGCAAATCATCACCCGCTCGGTCGGCTACGCCGTCCTGATGGTGGACAAAGCCGAGACGACGGACGAAGTCGTCTTCGCCGAACCCGGCGACCTGCTTCTCCTCGGCTGCCGCGCCCTCGAAGGCCTGAATTTGCGCGTGGACTCGCGGGCCAAGAAATTGGTCGCCGCCGGGCCGGTGATTGCGGCTTTCTCAGTTTCAATTTAACTCGTATTTTCCATTTTAAGAGGGGAAAAAGGTTGGCACCTATATACAAAGTTATCCTGAATTCAACAATGACCCAAAATAAAAACAACGAATCTTCAAAGAAAAGTAATCCTTGGGTTGTCATTGGAGGCATAGCTGCTTTTTTAGCTATTTTGACCTATTTTGGCATAGGCCCATTTTCTCATTCTAACAATCAATCTCCGCAATCTGATATATACTTTAGGACTGTGAATGCGGGTAACGGCACCCAAATTTATGGCGCAAGCCCAATTGTGGCGAATACCGCTAGTTCTGATAGTCATAATTCCACTCCATCCACCTCCGGCAACCAATCACCCGCAATAGCAAATCTTACCGTATCAGGGCCGGGGGCCGTTGGGGTTAATTATGGGAATGTGACTACTAACCAAATAACAATAAATCAGGCGTTTTTTCTAACTAATACCGGGCCGGATTCGGGTATCAAAGTTCAAGGTATATATAAAGAAATAAACACTCTTGGCGCGGATGGTAAATACACCACGAGTGGAACAATAACCATTCTTTCGCAATACGCGGTTGGTAATATAGTTATTGCTATCAAGGGCCAAACGATTCAAGGCTCAGCAATAATGGGTTTCGTTTCCCCTCACGGCGGAGGAACAATGCAGGATTCTACAGGAAAGGATGGCGATGTTTACTGGCAAAAAATCGTTTCTGCTTTCGGCACATACGATTTCAAATATATTTCTGATAAACCCGAAAATTATGCTATAGAATATCAACTCAATGCGCCTTAAAAAATAAATGCAATCCCCCAAAATGGGCCTTCGCCTCATTTAGGGTAACTTTGTATATAGACGCCAAATGTTTCATGCCAAAAAATACTCAAAACCAGAAACCCGGTCGTCCAAAAAAGTACGTTGAGTTTCTCAAGATACTTAAAGATGTAACAAGCACAACCAATACGCAATTAGCGAAGCTAACCGGAAAGCCCTACACAAACATTAGGGACTATTTCGAAGGAGATAAAACACCCCAAAGGGGCGCAATTAAGTCTGCGGTTAAACATCTCGCAGAATGGTCTATTGTCGAAGATAAAGTAATGCTTGAATTAAAAAATAAAAGCGAGATTAGCGAACATCCTGGAATATTTTTTGTTTATGATTCATCTGGAAACTGTGTCTATATTGGCCAAGCCAAGAATCTTAAAGTCGAAGTCAGCGCTCGATTAAACGCAAAAAAATTGCGCCATGGCATCTGGAGAAATTCTCAACTTAAAAAAGTCCGGTATCCTATAGCGAAAGTTGCTGCTTTCATCACAACGTATCGCGTGGATTCACGTCGTTTACGTCATAACCTTGAAGCTTTATTCCTCCGAACGGTCATTAATCAGACTCAAAATTCAAAATTGGGTAAATTTATATAATCCCTCACACCCCCGCCGGAACCAACTCCGGCTCGACCCATTTGCCGTGTTCGCGGATGAGGTCCACGAGTTTGTCCACGGCTTCGTCTTCCGGAATATTATACTTCACGCATTCCTTGCCGACGTAGAGGTTGACCTTGGCGGGCGCGCCGCCGACGTAGCCGAAGTCGGCGTCGGCCATTTCGCCGGGGCCGTTGACGATGCAGCCCATGACGGCGATGGTCACGCCTTTCAAATGGCCGGTGCGGCCTTTGATGCGCTGGGTGGTCGTCTGCAAATCGAACAGCGTGCGCCCGCAACTGGGGCAGGCGACGAACTCCGTCTTCGTCGAGCGCGTGCGCGCGCCCTGCAAAATATTATAGGTGAGCGCGACGGTTTTGTCGTAATCCGGCTCGGTCTCGACGCTGAGGAAATCGCCCAGGCCGTCGCACAGCAGATTGCCCGCGACCATTGAGGCCTCGAGCAGGCGGGCGGTGAAAAAGTTTTCGGAGATGACGACTTGCGCCGGGGTGTGGCGGAGCCAGAGCGGGGCGCGCAGGCCGAGCTTCTTCGCCTCGCGTGCGAGGGCGCGGTAGCCGCCGACAGCGTGGGTGTGGGCTTCGTGCGTGGTCTGCGTCAGGATCACGCGGTCATGCTGCGCATGGCGGAGCAGCGCGGCGCCAAAATCGCCCGCGAGGACGGAGGCGACGGTATCCACCGCGAGGTAACCGCCGGTGCGCCCGGCGTAGTCGAGCAATGTGTTCGCAATTTCAATATCCGACTTGTCCCCGGTTTCAAAACGGCGGCACCACACCGTCGGCGCGGGAGGGCGCGGGTAGCCGCGCAGCGCGGAGCCGTCGTTGTTGGCGGGCAAATCGACCACGAAGAACTTCACCGTGGGCGCGAGGATGCGCTGGAGCGTGGCGAGGTGGGCCAAGTCGCCGGGCTCCGTCAGCGCGACGAGCAGGCCTTCGATTTTCGTCTCCTTGTTGCGCGTGTGGACCTTGAGCACGTCCTTGACGATTTCCGCGTGCTGCGCGAGGGGGCGGCTGGCGGGGATGATGACGCGCGGAGGATTTTCGCGCGAGACTTCGCAGCTTTCGCCAAAATGCAGGTGCGTGATGTCGCGCCGGGTGTAGACAAACGGGTCGACGGCGTCGGCCGCTTCGCGGTCGGGCAGTTCCTTGCCGCGTTCCCAGAGGGCGTGGGCACGCTTGGCGATGTCGAGGCAGACGGGGACTTCGTAAATGGCGTCCTCGGTGAGGGAGACGCGGATGGTGTCGCCCAAGCCATCCATAAGCATGGTGCCGATGCCAATGGCGCTTTTGATGCGGGCGTCCTCGCCCTCGCCCGCCTCGGTGACGCCGAGGTGGAGCGGGTAATACATATTCTCCGCGGCCATTTTCGAAACAGCGAGGCGGTAGGCCTCGATCATGACCTTGGGGTTGCTGGCCTTCATCGAGAGGATGATGTCGTGAAAGCCATGGCTTTGGCAGATGCGGATGAATTCGAGCGCGCTTTCGACCATGCCGAGGGGCGTGTCGCCGTAGCGGTTCATCAGGCGGTCGGACAGTGAGCCGTGGTTGGTGCCGATGCGCAGGGCGCGGCCGAGCTCCTTGGCGCGTTTGACCAGCGGGGAAAAAGCGTCGTGCAGGCGTTGCAGTTCGTTTTCGTATTCGTTGTCGGAGTATTCCTTGACGGCGAATTTTTTCTTGTCGGCGTAATTACCCGGGTTGACGCGTACTTTTTCGACGTGCTCGACGGCCTCCATGGCGGCGACGGGAAGAAAGTGAATGTCGGCAACGAGCGGCAACTCCCCCCACCCCGCGGCAGTGACTTGCGCGCGAATTTCCTTCAGGGCGTGGGCGGCTTCCTTGTTTGGCGCGGTGATGCGGACAATTTCGCATCCGGCCTCGGCTAGGGCAAGCGTCTGGCGCACGGTGGCGGCGACATCTTGCGTCAGCGATGTCGTCATCGACTGGACGCGGATGGGGTTCGCACCGCCGACGCCGACGACGCCGACCTTGACCTCGCGGGTGGGCCGGCGCACGGCGCGGAAACGCGAAGCGCAGTAGGGCAGCAGGTGGGCGGTGTCGGGCGTGGAGCCGGGAACAGGGACGGACATGGGAAAGGGAAAGTGTTTTGGTGACTTAGTTCTTGGTGCTTGGTTCCGAGGGAACTCGTGCTTAGTGCCTGGCTGGCTGAGAGTTAGCAACAGAGGCACGGGACGCAAAATCCTGAATGTCCTAAACCCTAGTACACTCCTCCGCCGGGGTCAAGATTTGGTCGGGGGATGAGAATGGCGTTCAGAAATTATAATGGTATAAAATCCAGGGTCTGTCATAATTAGGGAAAAGAGATTTCCCATGCGAAACGACTGGCCACCATTTACGAATCCGCCGCCGCGCGGCGATGAAAAAATCTGGAGCATGCTGTCGCATCTCTCGGTGTTATTGGGGTTTCCGTTCATCCTGCCCCTGGTCGTGTATCTGGCGATGCGGAAGGATTCGGATTTTGCCGCGGCGAATGCGCGTGAGGCGCTGAATTTTCATCTATCGGTAATCCTTTATATACTGCTCTGCCTGCCACTGTGTTTGCTGTTGATCGGGCTGCCGATATATATCGGGTTGATCATTGGGTGGTTTGCACTCGGCATCTATGCCGCGTACAAGGCGTCGAATGGCATTTGCTACCATTATCCGCTGACGATTCCGTTTCTGCGCAATGCCGCCGTGGGTTCCATCGTCTAACCGACTCGCGCAAAACTGGAAAAATTTCTCGATTACGATTTTGCCGAAGCGGCTGGCCCGGAAGCATTCGCCGGAGTGGAAGGATTGGCCGGTGACGGACTGAATTTGATGTTTTCCTGATCGAGGAAATAGTAACTGTTGTGAATGGCTTCCTTCTCGAGATCTTTTTCCCCGCCCCAGCGGCGTGAATCGTTGATAAAGACGTAGAGCACGAGGCTCATGATGAGGACGAGGCAGATGCCTTGCGCGGCGGAGATGACCCCGAGCGGAAGCTCGCGGCGGCGCAGGCGGGCGATGGTGAAGAATAAAATGTGGCCGCCATCGAGCACGGGAATGGGGAGCAAGTTGAGAATGGCGAGATTGACATTGATGATGAACGCGAACCAGAGGGCGAGCCGCACGTCTTCGATGGATAATTGGTAAATCATACGGCTGATGCCGATGGGGCCGCTGAGGTGCTGCACGCCGATGTTGGAATGCGGATTGAAGAGCGCGCCGAGCATGCCAAAGATTTGATTAAAGGCGTGAGAAAATTGCGCGAGCGGTGTGGGATGCACGGGCGCGGCATCGTCCTTCCAGCCGTCGATGCCGACGCGGGTAATCATCTCCGAGGGCGTGACGGTGGCGGTGGCGGTGGCGGGCAACGGAACCGTGAGATTGGCGTGGGTGGTCTCGCTGTCAATGAGGAAGCTGGGAGTCTGCCCGACGGGGGTGGCGGCGAGGGCGTCCACCACTTGCTGGACGGAGGTGACGGCCTGACCGTTGACCTTGAGCAGATAATCGCCGGAGCGCAGGCCGGAGAACGCGCTGTTGCGGTTGTCCACATTCCAAATCAAAAGTTTTTCGGCGGTGGTCGCGGGTGAAGCGGGGTCGGCGGAATCGTTCGCTTTATAAATGGGCAGGATATCGAGCGTGGCGGCGGCAACCGTGATGGTGGCCAGGGGTGTAGTGCGCGGAACGCGGGCGGGATGGACGGTCAAGTCCATCGGTTTATTCTGCCGACTAATGTTGAAAACAATGGGCGAGCCGCCGGATTGGTTGATGAGGTCGTTCAACTGCGCGGTGGAAAAAACTTTTTGCCCGTTGACGGCGAGGATTTCGTCCCCTTTTTGCATGCCGCCCGCGATGGCGGGAGAATCATCACTCAAATTGCCAATGACCATTTTTTCCGCGGGCATCAGGCCGATTTCGCGGATGACATCGCCGGAACGCAAATTGGTGGGGACGAGCGCGGGGAAAACTTTCACGTCCTTGGTCACGCCGTCGCGTTCGTAAGTAATCGTGACTTGCGGGTT
>DATHOB010000188.1:0-3418 GCA_035485355.1 Opitutales bacterium
GAGGAAGGCGTGCACGTCGTGTACGGCCTCGTCGGCCTGAAGACCCACTGCAAATGCTGCCTCGTCGTCCGCCGCGATAAAAACACGCTGCGCCGCTACGCCCACCTCGGCACCGGCAACTACAATCCCAAGACGGCCAAAGTTTACACTGACTTCAGCCTCTTCACCGCCAATCCCAAGCTCACCGCCGAAGTCGCCGATGTGTTCAACGCGCTCACCGGCTTCGCGCTTTCCCCGAAATTCAAGCGCCTGCTCGTCGCGCCGTTCAACCTCCACGCGGAAATCCAAAAGAAAATCCTGCGCGAAGGCGCCAACGCCGCCGCGGGCAAACCGGCGCGCATCATCGCCAAGATCAACAGCCTCATCGACCAGGAGACGATGGACAACCTCTACCGCGCCGCCCAGGCGGGGGTGAAAATCCATGTCGTCGTGCGTGGCATCTGCGGCCTCGTCCCCGGGCTCAAGGGCCTTTCGGAAAACATCCGCGTCACCAGCATCGTCGGCCAGTTTCTGGAACACAGCCGCATCTATTATTTCCAAAACGCCGGCGGCGACGAGCCCGAGCTTTACCTCGGCAGCGCCGACTGGATGCCGCGCAATTTCTACCGCCGCATCGAAGTCGTATTCCCCGTTCTCGACCCCGCTTTGCGCAAACGCATCATTGACGATGTGCTCCCCGCCTTCTTGCGGGACAATAGCTTCGCCACCGAACTGCACTCCAATGGCGCGTATCTCCCCGTCCCCCATCGCGCCGATGACAAGCTTTTCTCCGCCCAGGAATATTTTCTCGCCCAGGCCGCCGCTGCAGAGGCCGCCGAAGCCCGTGCCGCCCAGCAGGAACGCGAAAAACCCAAACTCCGCCCCCAGCCCTGACCGGGCTTGACTCCCTGCGCGTTTTCGGGTGCTATGTCCGGTTTTACCACCGCTTCGCATGGTTTACCGCCCATCCAAAAAGACTCCCACCGGCCCCGGCTTCCCCAAATACCAGCCTTCGGGCGACCCGCTGGACGGCCCGCTTGAACAGGCCAGCGGCGCGTCCGGCGTCCTCAAAGGTGACGACCGCAACCTTGTCCGCGTTGACGACACCTACGCCGGCGGAGATTTCGAAGACCGCCTGTGGATTTTCTGGCGCAAACAAAAGACCAACATCATCCGCGGCCTTGTGACCCTTTGCGTGGCCGTGGTCGTCTGGCAAGGTTGGAGCTTTTACCAGGCGCACCAGCTCGCCAACTTGCAGGCTGATTACCAAGCCGCCAAAGGCGCCTCCGCGCTTTCCGCTTTCGCCCAAGCCCATCCCCAAACGACCCTTGGCCAAATCGCCCAGCTGGAAGCGGCCGACGCTTTGTATAAGGATGGCAAATTCAAGGAAGCCGCCGATGCCTACTCCCAGGCCGCGACACTTCTCGGCTCCGATGAAAAAGCCGCCCGCGCCCGCCTGGGCCAGGCCGTCGCCCTGATTCAGTCTGGCGATGCCAAATCCGGTGAAAGCCAGCTCGAAACCGTCACCAATGACACCAGCGCCGCCGAAAATTTCCGCGCCGAGGCTTCCTATTATCTCGCCCTCCTCGCCGCGCAAGCGGGGGACAGCGCCACCGCCACCAAATGGCTTGAGCACACCAAGGAATTTAAAACCAGCAGTTATTGGATAACGCAGGCGGCCACGCTTACTGCCGCCATGCCGCTGATCGGTGAGATCAAATCCGTTGCCGTCGGCTCACTGCCCAAGCCACCGTCCAAAGATACCAAGGATAGTCTCCCAGTTTCCACGCCCGCCAGCCCCAGCACATCAACCACTTCGCTGCCAGCCATCCCCGCTCCGGCCAAGTCCTCCGACACCGGTTTTCCGACCCTGCCGTAATCCAAGTAGTTTTTAATTCGGAAATTCTTTTTATTGCGCTGCGGGTTTCTCGGGCGGTTCCGCGGCATTCTCCGGACCATTCACGGTCACCGGTTTTTGTTCCACTTCCGGCTCTTTGCGCCCCGGCCGCGCGTCACGGAACGAATACACGAGATAAATGATGACTCCAACGGTGATGCCCGAATCCGCCACATTGAATGCGGGATAGCGGTAGCCGGGAAGATGGACGTCCAGAAAATCCACCACCGAACCGTTGACACACCGGTCCACCAAATTGCCGAGTATACCGCCGCACAGCAGGCCAAAGGTGTATTGCAAAAACGGTTTGTGCAGCTCCAGGGATTTCCGGAAATAAAATACCGCCAGCAGCGCCGCCGCGCCGAGCAGCGCCAACGCCCGCGGATAATGCTCGAACATGCTCCATGCCGCACCCGTGTTGTTCACGTGCACAAAATAAAAAAATCCGTCGATGACGGGTATCGGCGGAGGGTCGTGATACGTGCCCTCGGGAATATGCCCGCGCACCCATGCCTTGCTCAACTGGTCGGCCACGAGCACCGCCAGGAACGCCGCCCAAAACCGCCCATAGCCGCGCCCGCCGCACGGCTCTCCGGAGGGAAAGCTTTGCACGGGGCGGCTCATGTCGCATCCGCGTCGTCTTCGGCCAGCGCGGCGGCGTCCTCGGTCGTCGCCTCGCCAAACAGCCCGACAGCGTTGCTGCGCTGCACGCCGTAGCGCCGCTGCTTTTCCAGTTCCTTCTGGCCGTCGAGCGAATAACGCGTAAAGGGCACCGCCGCCAGCCGGTCGTTGGAAATTTGCTGGCCGGTGATTTCGCACGTGCCGTAGCTGCCCTTGCGAATGCGCTTGAGCGCCTCCTCGATTTCATACAGCAATTCCTGCTCGCTCGACACCAGGCTCAGCGCAAAGTCGCGATCAAAAGTGTCGGTTCCCGCATCGGCCATGTGCTGGCTGTAGCCGGAAAGGTCGCCGGAGTCTTCCTTCGAGGAGCGTTTCAGCGTCTCCGAAGTGTGCAAATCAAGCCCCTGGCGGATTTGTTCACGCATCTCCACCAATTGCCGGTAAAAGCGCCGGTATTTCGGCGCGATGTTTTCATTATCCATCATCTGCGCGATGGAGACGGCTTTTTGCGTCTTGGGCGGCGTGGCGACGCCCAGAATATCCGCCAGCGAGGCCGCCCCCAATACGCGGCTTTTGGCCGGTTTCAAGGGCGACGGGGTGCGGCCCTTGCTTGCCGCATTCCGTTCCGCAATTTGTTTGGCTGCCAAAAACGCCGCCTTGGTGTCACTGGTTTTGCCGGTTTTTTCTTTTTCGTTTTTGCGGTTTTTAATCAGATCGCGCACTTCGTCGAGGGTGAAGACGATGGGCGTGTTCTTGCGCGAGCGGATTTTGAAAATGGCGGGCGTGCTCTTGCGTTTGCGCGCGTTGAGCATGATGGCCTTGGCCTTCGGGTCCGGTTCCACAAATGGCGGGGGTGGCGGGAGCGTGGTGGCCGTTTTGGCCGCGGCTTTATCCGCGGATGCCGGCTTTTTCATCACCGCC
>DATHOB010000189.1:0-3091 GCA_035485355.1 Opitutales bacterium
GGGACCATCCCGTTTTAGAGGGTGTTCCGAAAGTGATTTGGTGAAAGTGCGGATTTGCTGGCAAAACTGGATTATTCGGATGCGGCTCATTTTTCAGCGGGCAGTTCCAATTCCAACTGCCGCGTTTGCAAACCGGCCAGCAGCGCGGTTTCCGGCGGCGTGTCCAGCCAGACCATTGTGCGCAGCAACACCGCGCTGTCCGTCCATAGACTCATCTGCCAGGTCAGGCGCAGGCTGTTGAAAAACATTTGGCCCAAACCCAATTGGTTTTTCTCAAAGGACTGGGCGGGTTCAATCCACGGACGGACTTGCCATAATAATCGTTGCGCCACGCGGCTGGCCAACGGCAATAAACCAAAGAGCGTTTCGTGTTGCCCGACGGCATAACCGAAGTGGCGCGGACAGCGGGAGGCTTCCCAACAATGCGCACAGAGTTCCGGTTCGACGGGCACCCGGAACCACTGTTGTCCAGTTGCAGGTTCATACTCCCACCACTCCAACGGTTGACCGTGCGGACAGGTCACTTGCGCCGCACTCGCATACGGCGGCACGAGTTTCATGCCGGGGTGCAGTTTGGTGACCACCGCACACTGCCAGCCTGTGCGGATGGCTTGCTTCTCAGGTGCGGAGAGATAGCCCATGTCCGCCACCACGATCCCTGGCCACCAACCCAAGTGACGGCGACACCAATGCAGACTCGGGCGCAGCAGGCCACCTTCGGCCACATTGCCGGGCGTGAGCCAACTGACCAGCGGCACGAGCGTTACCGACGGATGTACGGTGGGCAGCCATAACCGCAACGTATGTTTCTTGTAGCCGACGAACCAGCGGCTCTGGCCGGTCTTGAGCGTGCGCCCGCCCAGCGCCGCGTGCGCGGCGGTGTAGGTGCCGGAATTTTTTTTTGAAGCCGCTGCACGCCGCCGGTAGATCCGTCGCGTCCATCAGTGCCACGGCATGGGGTTGCAGACCCGTCCGTCGCAACAAGCGCCCCACCAGATGTTGGTTGATGGTGCGCAACCCGCCCACACCCACGGTCTGCCGAAACTCATGGAGCATGCGGGCCGTGGGCAGGGTGGATCGCAACCGGGCGAAACGCCGCCACGCGGCTTGCTCGGGCAGTTGCCGCACGAGCAGATTGAGCGAATGCGTGGCCGTCAGCACCGCCAACAAATGCGTGCGCCACAGTTGCGCCGCACTTAAGGCGTGCCGCCGCCCGCCGGTAAAGTGGCGCGGGCAAACCTCGGCAATGAAGTCATCAGGTGCGTAAGGACTCACCAGTTCCAACAGTCGGTTGGTGCCGACGGGCGGCAAAGTTAAACTCATGCCCAGATTCTAACTCAACTCCGCCAGCACGACACCCCGCTTGTATCGGCGTAGCCCACTTCATTTGAACCGTTTGCAAATACTTTCGGAACACCCTCTTTAAAGCGCTTCAACAATTCTTTTTACGTTGATGTGCTGGGCGACAATGTCGCGGATAAGGGAAATTTTTCCGGCATCGCTGGGGCGCGTTTTGACGATGAGGTTATGCACCCGGGAGGCGACTTGATAGCTATCGGCTTTCGCGAGCAAAACGGGGATGGGCATGGCTTGGATCGCCTTGAGCACGTTCGCGCCAGGGCGCAGGCCGCCGGTCAAAACGATTCCTGCCATTTTTTCCTCGCTCTGGGGGTTGGTCATCGCTCCCGCCGCCAGGATGATGTCTTCGCGATCTCCGGGCGTGATCAGCAGCACACCGCGTTTGAAAAATTGCATTGCGTTCTGCGCTCCCATCGCCCCCACCACGACATCGTCCACCAGCGCGCGCAATTCCGGGGGCTGATTCAGCAATTCAGCCTGCAGTTCTTCCCGGATCAAATCCACGGATGGATTTGAGAGGATTTGTTCATAAGGCAAAACGCCCAGCAATTCCAGGCCTTTGCGTTTCAGCCCGCGGCGCGCGAAATCGGTGATGTAATCCACTTTTTCCCCGAGCACCTTGTTCAGGATGACGCCGATGATCTCGACCCCTTCTTTTTCAAACAATGCCTGGTTGAGCGCGATTTCATCAATCGGTTTGCCGATGCCGCCCTGCGAAACCATGATGACCTTGGCCCCGAGGATTTTGGCGACGCGCGCATTGGACAGGTCAAAAACGGAGCCAACCCCCGCATGGCCGCTGCCTTCACACAGCACAAAATCCTTTTCCCACGAAACGCGGTCGAAGGCTTTCTGGATTTTCTTGACCAGCGCGTCGTTGTTGGACGATTGCAGATATTTGCGGGTGAAATCAGGTTCGACGGCGATCGGGCTCATGTCCACCAGCGGGCAATCCATGCGATAGACCGCGTCCATGAGCACTGTGTCCTCGTCAATTTTCTGCTCCTCGATTTCCACGAACCGCTGGCCGACCGGCTTGATGTAACCGATGCGCGGAAAATATGTTTGGAGCGCGCTGATGAGACCGAGGGACGTGGTGGTCTTGCCATCGTTCTGGCGCGTGGCGGCGATGAAAACCCTGGGAGTCGTATTATTCATGAGAAGGAAAATATCATTGGAAAAGCCCTTACCGGATGGCCGGCGATCACCTCTAATTTCATCGGCCCGCTGTCCACAAAACCCAATCGCCGGTAGAAATCGTGCGCCGTGATGGATGAATCAAGGGTGACCGACTTTGCGCCGGCGTTGCGGGCCTTGTCCAGCATCAGTCTGGCCAGTTTGAATCCAAAACCCTGGTGCAGGACTTCGGGCGTCAGATAAAGGCCGTGGATGCGGGACTTCGTTTCATTGTTCTCGTCAAAAATGCGGATGCAGGCATGACCGTAAATGTTGCCATCGCATTCGACCACCCATACCTGCCAGTTTTTAATGGCGTCCACCCAACGATTGCCGAGCGGGCGATTGCCCCAACCGCGAATCTCGTCTTCCCCGTGGTCCTTCACACAAATTTCGCAAATTGATCTCATGTGCGCTTCGTGGATGGCCCGTTCATCTCCCGGTCTGGCTTCGCGAATGTGAGGTTCTGTGTTCGCCATTTTTCCCGGCTCAATCTCCCGGCAGATGTTTGTCCGCACCCGGATAGAGTTTTTGGTAATCGGTTGCCTGCACCCCG